>DAORIR010000087.1:0-1655 GCA_035438605.1 Minisyncoccota bacterium | reverse complement strand
TGTGAGCAGAGCAGCGAGCCAAGAAATGCCGCGTGTGATGCGCCGCTTTACCCAGAGATGAACTGGGGTGAGGACAACAGCGAGCGCTGCCGAAATTGCGAGCACGACGAGAAATGGCCTAAATATTGCAAGCGACAAAATAATGACGCCTGCGAGCAAGATGAAGAAAAAGAGTCTGCCTTTTTTTTGCTGTGTTTTTTCCATTGGTTTACTATATCACTTCTTCAGATTTTTTCTCTTCTGTTGCGGACGGTTCCGCTTTCGGCGGAGCAGTTTCAAAGCTTGGCGCTGGTGGCACAATTGCACTCGCGATGATGTATGCGAGCACTCCCGGGATAACTCCGGTAAATATCATCAAGAAAATAAAAATGACGCGCAGCATCGAAGGATCCATGCTGAAGTAATCCGCCATTCCGGCAAGCAAGCCTGAAAATACTCTATTTGTTCTGTTCTTATATAAGCGTCTCATAAGGCCATTATACCATTTTCTAAATAATGCGCTTTTCTAAACAACGCGCTTTTTGAATTCGACAATCGTCGCTCTTGGAATCTTTTCTTCGACAAGCGCCCAAAAATCGCGGCTATGATTGAAGACTTTTGTATGGCAAAGTTCGTGGACGACTAAGTAGTCCTGCAAATGTTCCGGCAAAAAGACGATGCGATAGTTGAAGTTAAGGTTTTTGTGGCGAGAGCAGCTTCCCCAGCGCGACTTTTGGTTTTTGATCACAACGTTGCCGAATGAGCTTTTGTAGTGTTCGTTGAAAATGCGCAGCTTCTCGAGGACGAGCAATTTCGCTTCCCTTTTGTACTTGTCGAAGTCGCGCTTGTTGGCTTTGGGGATTTGGAGAATGTTGGCGCTCTTGTATCTGGCGACGGCTTTTTCGATCCATTCGCGCTTGGCTTCGATAAAAGTCTGCACTGCTTCGTCGCGCAAAAAAGTCGGTTGCGTAATGAGCACGCTGCCGTCTGTGCGGACAGTTATGCGAAGGCTTCTCGAGCGAGCGCTCTTTTTTATTTCGAATTCGGCGGAGTCGAGCATGGGGCAATTATATACTGTTTCAGCTTCACCTTGAAAAAAGCTGAATTTCTGGTACTCTGTCAGTGCACGAGCCTTTGGGCAAATGCTATTGCGGGATCGTCTAATGGTAGGACGCAACTCTCTGAAAGTTGTTATCTTGGTTCGAATCCAGGTCCCGCAGCAAGATTAATGTAGGTTCAGACTCGAAAGATTATTATATTTTATATAATTGAGAACAATAAAACGATGGATAATCTTAATGAATATTTTAAAAAGTCTTCAAAAAATCTAAGGGAGGAATTCGAGGCAATTCGTAAAAGTTTTTCTGATTCCGATGTAAAAGGAGGGAGAAATGAAAAAATTTTAGAAAAGTTTCTTTCCAAGCATTTAAAATTCTGGGGATATTTATTGAATCAACAAATTATTGATCCGGCAGGAAATCTTTCAAAGGAAGTTGATATTGTAATTAGCGATGAGAGATATACATGGCACACGGACATAAACTTGCCGCAAATTTCTGAATCAGTAGCATGTGTTATTCAGGTAAAAGCTAGTTTGGATTCAACGGAACTAGGGCGAATCAAGAACAATGCTGAAAGTGTAAAAAACCTCAAAAAATACATGGAGGCAAAAGGAG
>DAORIR010000086.1:0-1660 GCA_035438605.1 Minisyncoccota bacterium | reverse complement strand
ATCCAGACGACGCAAAGGGCATTATCGGCAAAGCCGTTCTCGCTCTTCGCGCTCGCAAGGCTGCAAAAGCCGCCAAGGATTCTATCCTCCGCAAAGGCGCACTCGAAGGCATGACGCTTCCGGGCAAACTTTCAGACTGCCAGAGTAAAGACGCTAGCGAATCAGAAGTGTTCATTGTAGAGGGAGACTCTGCGGGCGGTACAGCTAAAATGGGACGCGATCGAAAAACTCAGGCTGTGCTTCCATTGCGCGGTAAGATCCTCAACGTTGAACGCGCTCGACTCGACCGAATGCTTGGTAGTGAGCAGATCAAGAACCTCGTCATCGCAATGGGAACTTCGATCGGCGACACGATGGATATTTCAAAAATCCGCTACCACAAAATTATTCTCGCAACCGATGCCGACGTGGACGGTGCCCACATTCGTACGCTTATTTTGACGCTCATGTTCCGCTACTTCCGAAGCGTTATCGATGCAGGTTACGTTTACATTGCGCAGCCACCACTCTACAAAATCAAGCGCGGCAAAGAAATTCATTACGCGTACACCGATGAAGACAAAAATAAAATCCTCGGCAAATACGATGATGTTGCTATCGAAGATGTAGAAGCGTCTGACGAAAGCGCAGAAAATGAAGACGAGGAAAACGAAGAAGACACAAAGAAGAAGCCTTCAACTAAAATCCACATACAGCGATACAAAGGTCTCGGTGAAATGAATGCTGACGAACTCTGGGAAACAACTATGGATCCAGCTCGCCGCATCCTCAAGCAGGTAACTATCGACGACGCCGAAGAAGCCAACAAAGTGTTTGACACACTCATGGGTTCTGAAGTTGCTCCGCGCAAATCGTTCATCCAGTCTAATGCGAAGATGGCGAATTTGGATATCTAAATCTAATACGTTTACAGAATAATAACTGTATTAAAACCCCAAGATAACTTGGGGTTTTAATATTGACAAATATAAATAATAGTGTATTATATTGTTCAAACCAAAACTACATGATCACTAAAAAAAGAAAAACAGAACTCAGAAATATAGTCGGGGAGCTTAAGAAGACTCTGCCACAACTAAAACCAGTCGATAATGCACAATTAGAAAAGTGCTATGACGCCAAAGATTATGCAGGAATTGTTTCCAGTATAAAAAAACACATGGCAATTCATTTCCGCATATCGATTAAATATTATACCGATGCAGGTGCTCCGAAAAGCAGCCTGCGAGAAAATGCTGTTGCGCCAATGCAGGTTTTAATTCCGGATTCACTTCCTCACTACGGTGTAGCGCAAGAAAAAATTACCATTGTACTTAGGATATTTGAGAAGTCATTGGTTACTGGGTCGTACCATGCATTTATAGTAGGAATAAGCCATGAGCTTTCGCATCTAGTGCTATATGGAACGTACCATAGTCTAAGGTTTAGCGAAGAGGCAACTGATATCACTGCGATGGTGCTTGGTTATTCCAAGTATTACGAATCTGGCCATTCAACTTTTGGCTCGGACGGTCTTTCTAAGCTCGGCTATCTCACATTCGAAGAAGTTATGTTTGTTGCCCAGGTAATCGACGGAACGCTGCCTCATGACAGAGAAAGTCTGTTTGATAAGGCGCTGACTTGGATTAAAGATCGAATTGGTGTTTAAAAAAGTAATGAG
>DAORIR010000085.1:0-1734 GCA_035438605.1 Minisyncoccota bacterium | reverse complement strand
AATCTTCAGAAGCTTGCTCTTCGATTTTCTTCATGAGTTCGCCTTTAGCTTCTTCAACTGACAGGCGAGCAATAGCCGAAAGCTTAGACATTTCTTCTGCAAGCATATTCTCGGCCTTCTCTTTAATTTTCTTTATTTCTTCGACTTTTTCTTTGATGCTTTCAGATTCTTTGTCGATTTCGACTTGGCGGGCATCAAGCAATGATTCTTTCTTAATCAAGCGATCTTCAGTCTTTCTCTGCTCGCCGCTTTTTTCGATTTCGCGGGCGCGCATTTCTTCTTCTTTGTCTTCAGCTTTTTTCTTGGCTTCATCAACAACTCGTGTGGCTTCTTCTTTTGCCGAGAGGAGCAGCTGCTTGATCTCGAGATCAACAGATCCTTTTTTGCCGAGCGAAATGATAAGGCGAAGATAGTAGCCGACTGCAACTCCCACGATAACCGCGGCGAGTATGTATACTGCTATGTTCATATATTTTTATAGTCCTGAACGCACCAAAGCCCCGTCGCGCTTATGCGGGACGAGTAGAGTATCAAATTGTTGAGGGTTGACGCCGGCCATAGGGGAATTCTGGGACAAATTACTTTAAATTACCAAACTAAAAATACCACGTAGTACTGATGACGGCAAGAAGACTAGTGAGTTAGTTGGGAGTATATATTGACATATACAAAATAATGTGCTAATATAATCTCAATAAAAATACGCCCTATGAAAATAGTATATAGCATTATTCTCACTATCATTGTGAGCCTACAAATGTTCGCTCAAAAGACTATTAGTCGCAAAAAGGTTACATTTAACCTTGTAAAAACGGCAGAGATCACTGTTCCTAAAAACTATGATCCTGATTCGTATGCCCAATCCTTCATTTCGGAAAATGATAGTAATCCAGAAATAGAATTTTTTCAGGATACATCACTTCTTAACGGAAGAACATTCAAAAAAACGCTCAAGCTAAAACCAGGTACAACATATATTGCAGAGATATATGAAAGCAAAGAATGGACTTCATACGAAGAAGGTCTTGATTTTGCTACCAAAACAGGCAACTTGCTGGTTGGTTTCCAAGGATTAGCACTCTTTTGGACTCAACAAAGAAAGGAGCTACCGGAAGAGTGGGCACTTATCAGTTATGATATGCGTAATCGAATGCCAAAAATGGATGAGTCAGTTTTTATCTCGTCTCTTTGGGCAACAAGCTACTGGTCAAATCATCGAAGAACCTTTGCTGTGCAGACTGTTGATTTTAAACAGCATGGTAATGTTGGTGGGTTTGTGCACATTCTTACATTTCGCGAGAAAAAAATGTAGTAAAAGTAACAATTTAATAAAAATTCCCTCTATATATCTAGAGGGAATTTTTTTATCGGCATTTTAGACACAAACCTTACTTCTTCTTCTCTTTGAGCACTTCATCGATGATGCCGTACTTCTTTGCTTCGTCGGCAGCCATGAAGTAGTCGCGTTCGACGTCCTTTTCGATCTGAGTAACTTTCTGCCCAGTGTTTTTCGCCATGATTTCATTGAGGCGAGCTCGGAGCTTAAGGATTTGGCGAGCAGTAATTTCGATATCTGTCGCTTGTCCTTCTGCGCCACCATGCGGCTGGTGAATCATAACTTCAGAGTTTGGCAGAGCAAATCGCTTGCCTTTGGCACCGCCAGCGAGCAAAAATGAACCCATTGAAGCGGCCATGCCGACACAGATTGTCGAAACATCAGGCTTGATGTGCTGC
>DAORIR010000084.1:0-2133 GCA_035438605.1 Minisyncoccota bacterium | reverse complement strand
GCGCGATTAGCTCAGTTGGTAGAGCAATCCGTTTACACCGGAAAGGTCGCAGGTTCGAGTCCTGCATCGCGCACACTGGTAATTTTAGGCAAACAAAAACCTGCCATCGTGGTAGCAGGTTTCTCGTTTTGTTAGATTGTATTAATTATTCAAGAATTCTCACTAATTCTAAACCAGTTGGCGTTTGCTACATATACTCGCTCGTTAGCTGCCTTTTGTATATAGCCATATATAACCAATTGTTCTTTGTAATAAGGGTCTCTTTCCATCTTTGCAATTTTAACAAGAGACGCTTGCCCTTCCACAATAATAGTAACAAGGTGCGGTTGCTTAGCTGGTGACAGGAGGGATTTTGCCAGCTCTTCATTTGAGGGTAATGTTACTTCTTCTTTGATTTCGTCTCCTCCTTTGTTGATGAAACCTTTAACACGATATTTCATATTTTCCGTTTTTTTGTTTTCAAAATAGTAGCACTAACAATTTAGTTTGTCAATATCATTACTGGCTTCTGATATACATTTAAACCAGATGGGGAATGCTATAATCCCAACAATGTTCTTTTATGTAGAAACGCCCCTGTAGTTAAATGGATATAACTGCGGACTTCTAAGCCGTTATTCGAGGTTCGATTCCTCGCGGGGGCACAAATTGCTATACTATTTCCATGTCTATACTCGAATCCTTTTTCAAAGAAACTGAGCCAGAACTCACTGAAGAAGAGAAAAAAGAAGCCGAAGCCAAAAAAACTGAAAAAGAAAAGCAGCTCGCTAGAGAAAAACTCAAGGCAAGCAATGATAAGTGGACTAACAATGGCATAAAGTTTGGCTCGTACTTGGTCAATAGCCTTTTCGGCAGCGGCAAAACAAATGAGCGAAATAGCCGCTCAAGCTCGCCGCGCGAACCTCGCCTGATTGCCAAAAATCTCAGCACGCCTGAAGTGAAGCAATACGATATTCCAAAAATTCGCCCTGGGATGGAAAGCAAAGTTGAAGCAAGCATCAATAAAAAACCTGCAGAAGCAGCTGAAGTAGACGAATCAGCAGACAGCACCATGCCTCACTACATGGAGGATCGCATCCGGAAAGACCTGATTGCACTTGGCGTCGACGAAAAAGAACTCGAAGGAATGGAGCCCGAGAAAGCTTGGAATCTTTTGCTTCAGAAAACACTATCAAATGAAATTAAAAATCCGGACGAAGAAAAAGAACTTTCTAAAGCCGAGCTCGATGCAAACTTCACGATTCTTCAGCAGCTATGGAACGATGCTTATGACAAAATGGAAAGCGTCAACGACGACCAAGCGACAAGCAAGATCATGGACGTCACCGTAAACCTCAGCGACCCGCAAGAGCTCGAACAATATCTAGCTGAGCACGACAGCGAATTGAAGCCCGAAGAAAAATTCTTCATCCAAATTTCGATCCAAATCAAAACGTTCCGCGACATGGCCGCGGAACGCAATGATAAATAGTATTTGTATCGGCTAATTCTTCTTGGCAATCGACTGGAGCTCTGCCTGAAGCTTCTGCATTTCCCTTTCGTAGTTAGACATTTCGGTTTTATTTTTATTGAGATCGTCTTCAGATTTTCTGACATCATTTTCGCTCTTTGAAATTTCCTGCTTTTCTTTTTCCATTTCAGACTTTTTCTTTGCGACAAGTGTTTCAGTATTTCGAATCTCGCCTTCGATTTTTTCTTTTTCTGATTTTTTCTTTGCAAGCTCGGCTACCGCATTGTTGTAATCAGCCTCAATCTTGGAATACTCTTGCTTGTTTCTCTCTAGCTCGCTCTTTGCTTTTGTGTTTTCCGCCTGAAATTTATTGTGATTTGTCTTCTGCTCTTCTACTTTTCTCTTGATACTGTCGAGTTCTGATGATGTGCTCATGGGATTGAATATTAGTAATAATTACTTTTTCATTATACCATCGTGATTTATTTGTGCAGTCCGCGCAGTGCCAGAGCAAGGGCCGGCAAGTATTTGAGGCTTTCTGCCTGAGTAAGTTCAGGGACTTCGTTTTGGAGCGGCACGTTTTTGAAAGGTTCAGGCGTGCGAGTTTCTATATGGAGCGCCGCTTCGAGGTAAGCTGGCATGCCTGGAATTGTCGCGCCTAAACCGACAAGCGTGACTTGGTG
>DAORIR010000083.1:0-2210 GCA_035438605.1 Minisyncoccota bacterium | reverse complement strand
CCAGCACAAGCCGAGCTGAATATACCTTTTTTGCACTGCTTTGGCAATGAAAGTGCAATGGAATTTGCTATACTGCTTGGAATGAAACATACCGAAAAAAATCTGCAGAGGAAAAATATCTTCAAGCGCACATATACGTTCTTCGATAAATTCGAAGACCACACTCGCGAATACCTTTCCCGCAGGCCTATTCTCTATACATTTATCGGCGGCGTCGCTATTGTCCTTTTTTGGCGCGGCATCTGGCATACAGCCGATCTCTTTCCGTGGCTCACAGGTCCAGTTTCAATAATCATTTCAGTTATTATCTTGCTTGCGACAGGGTTGTTTGTTTCCTACTTTGTCGGCGACATGATCATCATTTCTGGCCTCAATAAAGACAAAAAGACGACAGAGAAAAACGAAGCCGAAATTCATGACGAACTCGAGAGGGAAGAGCACCTCATCGATCGCCTCGAAGACAAGATCGATAACCTTACCGACAAGATAGAAGCACTAGAAGAGAAAGTAGAAGAGAAATAAAACTATTTATATTTTTTACTGTGCCGAAGCGCGAGCAGCCAAAACCTGTTCGCGTTTTTGCTGTTCCTTTTGAATTGTTTCGAGATTGTCGTTGACGAGCTTCTCTATTTCGGTCTGCGTAATAGTTGTAGCTTTTGGATCAGTTGCGAGCGCTTTCCACGGAGCTGTTTTGCCGAAAGCATAGTTGCCGAAAATAATGACAGGCATGCCGTTCGCAAGTTTTGTCTGGCCATCTGAATCGAGCACCCATTGATCTCCCCAGTTGTAGAGGAATTCTGCGTCATCTTCATAGAAGCGGACACATGAATGGCTGGCAGGGTAGCCAGGCATTGCATAGTGGTGGAGGCCGATGCCTTCGAAGTTTGCGACATTGAAATTCCACTTGAGAATCCATTCGTCGCTAAACGTACTGACGACTTCTTTGCCTTTCCAGTTTGCGAAGTAAAGGCGGTTTGGCGTCG
Organism: Minisyncoccota bacterium; assembly: GCA_035438605.1. Taxonomy (GTDB): domain Bacteria; phylum Patescibacteriota; class Minisyncoccia; order Phycocordibacterales; family UBA9973; genus JAGOSA01. The sequence continues at coordinate 1,227 of DAORIR010000083.1, read as the reverse complement.
GTGTCGATTGCTTGCCAGAGCTGACTGGTCCGCTTCGGACGAGCTTGCCGAATTCGTAGAATCCGAAAGCTTGGACTCGCTGCGAAACGATAACTAGCTTTGGAATAGTGGAAGCAGCTTCTATTGTTTCAGGCAAAAATGCTTCAGCGACATCGAGCGCTTCTTCGTCGCCGAGTGTTGCTGGAATCGACATTGTTATTCCCGTGTAGAGATGCTTATCGTCGATGCGGTTGAGGGCTAGAATTGCTTCGACATTTTCGCGGCCAACAGCTGCAGTCAGTTCAGCTCCTGGCTTGTCTGTTGTGAGGGTGATGAGCTTGAAAGCGCCAGCAGAAACTTCTGGCGGATCAACAGGTTCAAGCGGAGGCTTTGGCGTTGGTTCGGTTGGAGTTGTTGGTTCAGTCGGCAGAGATGGGTTGGGTTCGCTTGGCTGATTGGGTTCTGTGGGCTGGTTGGGATCGGCAACATACTGCGTCGTTGAAAGAGCTCTCCATGTAAATGCACCAGCAATGAGAATCAGTATGATAATTGGAATTAAGTATTTCTTCATATTTTTCGTATTTTATATCTATATCGTAGCATTAATAATCATAATAATCTCAGGTTGACTTTATGGATCCAATCTGATATACTCTCTCCGTGAGTGTTTGTAGTAACTTGTTTATTCAAACACACAAATGCCGCACAAGGCCCGTCGCAAGACGGGTTTTGTGTTATCTGGGCAAACCTCGAAGCACTCTATATATAGATAGACGGACAGGGAAGAAATATATTGCAAGCCTACCCAAGGCATATTGCAAACCGCCCATGGCCGTGTATACTTCTTACGTATATATAGAATGTTCAACATTCCTATATACAGACAGATTGTCGCTAGTAATGGTCATCGGCTGCGCTCACCTAGGCATTTGTGTGGAGTTAGTACCCGGTGACCTTTAGTGGCGAGAATACATAATGGAAATAGAAACCTCTGATCTCGATCAGGGGTTTTTATTTTTTATTATTCTAATAGTGTTATTGCATTAGTTTTTGTTTGTCTCGGGTCGGAAATTTCTTGCTAGAAATTTCCTCCTCCTCGGACCGTCGTCTTGCGGCAGACCCTCGCCAAACAAAAACTAATTGCAAAGATAAAAGTAAAATAAAAAATAAAACAGCCTAAGAAGTTAGACAGTAAAGCAAATAAAATTTTTTATATCAATGGCTTCAGTTACTTTAGCACACGAACAA
>DAORIR010000082.1:0-2331 GCA_035438605.1 Minisyncoccota bacterium | reverse complement strand
TTGACTCCAGTTTTTTGGCGGGTTACCATATCTTTACCTCAGTATCGACGTTGATTACGGTTGCATAAAAGCCTTATAAAATAACGCTTTTTTCAGATTCTCCCGAAAAACCCTTGTATTCCAAGCCTTGTATGCATTGAGCACCATCTGGTCGGACTCTCTGCGTTCCTACATAGGCAGCAAGCCCTTGGAATAAAATAATTAGGCTTATTTTACCCTCTAAACAAATAATGAATGGTTCTCCAAAAAAGCCTTCATTTATAAGACATTTTAGGAAATCGGCAGGTATAATCCCCCTCGCCCTTATTCTCCTAGCTTCAACCTTCGGCGCCGGTCATGCAGATGCAGGAGCGTTTTCGATATTCTCGACGGCTTCAGGCAAGACCCACAATGAAAATGCGCCGACTATTCAGAAGATGCGCATCCTCGAAGTCGTCTTTTCCCCTGCTCTCGATGGCCGAGGCGGACAAGATGTCATTACTGACGAGTCAGCCCTTATTGCAAATGACACAGCTATGGCAGATGCCTTGGCTGCTGCAAACGCCGACGGTTCTGACCCTGCCGATGAAGATGTCGCTGTTGACCATGAAGGCGAAGCGACTATTAAGACCCATATCGTCAAAAGCGGCGATACTATTTCAAGCATTGCCGAGAAAAACGGCGTTTCGATCAATACTATAGTATGGGCAAACAATCTCGACCGAAAGGCTACCCTCAAGATCGGCGAAGAGCTCACTATTTTGCCAGTTTCAGGTATTCAGTACACTGTTCGCCGCGGGGACACTATAGATAGTATTGCCAAGCGCTATGGAGCTGAGACAAATGACATTCAGGATTTCAATGATATTACGAATGCTGGGCTTATCGCTGGTGTAAAGATAATTGTTCCAGGTGCTGAACTTTCTCCAGTTGCTGCAGTTGCTGCGGTTGCCAAAGCTCCAGCAAAGACTACTACTCCAACACCAAGTGCTACGCCGAAAGTTGCCGTTGCTCCAAAGCCTGCTGCAACTCCAGCTCCTCTCGGAGTTCCTGTCCCAGTTGAAAGCCTCGGCGAATTGGTTCACGGAAAGCTTGTCCGTCCAACAGTGAACAATGGAAGCAGTGCAGGATTTATTCGTCCGATCGCAGAAGGCCTCGGCCGCAAGTCTCAGGATAAGCACGACGGATTTGCTGTCGACCTTGCTGTTGCAACCGGCACGCCAATCATGGCCGCGCAAACTGGTACAGTTATTCTCGTTAAATCCGGCGGATACAATGGCGGCTACGGCAGCTATGTCGTCATCGAGCATGCTGGCGGCATTCAGACTTTGTATGCCCACATGTCTAAGACGATTGCTAAGGTTGGCGATGTTGTCGCGCAGGGCGAAACAATTGGCCTTGTCGGTTCAACTGGACGATCTACCGGCCCGCACGTCCACTACGAAGTTCGCGGTGCACCAAACAACTGCTTCAAAGCTTGCGAATAAAAAATCTCCCAATGAAACGGGAGATTTTTACATTTCTTTATTTGTGTGGTAATTTAAACTAAATTAATCAAAAACGCTATGGCACTAGATCTTATTCTCCTCGGTAAAAAGCTTGACGATGCACTCTCAAAAGAAACCCCGCAGTCTCTCAGAGAGTGGCTTGAAAAAAAGAGAAAAAAGCAAAGAAAATCAATTAAATAACTTCGGACGATATTGGAGCGCCTCAAGAATATGGCGCTCTTTTATTTCTTCATGCATATCGAGATCAGCTATCGTTCTGCTGATGCGAATGACTCTATGGTAGGCGCGAACGGAAAGCCCAAGTTTCTCAGCGCTCATATTGAGCAGCAGTCGAACTGGTTCGCTGAGCGGAGCGGCGATAAGCAGTTCTTTTGCTGTAAGTTCAGCATTAATTTCTTTTCTGATTCCGAGCGATTGCAAACGAAACTTTTGCCGTTCTCGCACTGTTTTGATTTCCTCGCGAATGTATTCAGATGACATTATTCCCTGTTGCTCTGCGCCTTGCTGTTCAGCATTCTCGACGCCAACCATTTTCTCAAACGGAACATGTTCGACAGGAATCGTAATATCGATTCGATCAAAAATTGGCCCAGAAATCCTTTTTCGGTATCGAGCAATGTCGTGCGGAGCACAAGTACATCGCCGAATAGTTGATCCTGAGTAGCCGCATGGGCAGGGATTCATAGCAGCGAGAAAAATAAAATCAGACGGAAATGTTTCTGCGCCTTTGGATCGAGAAATAGTTACGACATGATCTTCGAGCGGCTCGCGCAGTGTTTCAATAACTCGCCTTTCGAATTCCGGAAATTCATCCAGAAACAAAACGCCTTTGTGGGCAAGAGTT
>DAORIR010000081.1:0-2352 GCA_035438605.1 Minisyncoccota bacterium | reverse complement strand
CGCCACGCAAAGTCTCAAGCCGGACAGAATCCTTGGCTTTCATTGCTTCTTTTATGCCTTCCTTTATATTCTCGTGAATCATGTCGGTATTTTACCATATTGGTCTGAAATTTCGATGAATTATATATAAAATATACCTCAAGAAATTATCACTAAAATATGCTAAAATTTCCCCATGCCCTACAAATTACTCTTTTTCGATACAGAAACAACCGGCAACCGCAGCGAAGATCGCCTCTGCCAAATCGCCTACAAAACTGACGACGCTTCAGCTTCTTTGATGTTCAAGCCGCCGCTACCGATTCAGATCGAAGCGATGACTATTCACCACATCACAAACAAAATGGTTGACGCTATGCCGCCATTTCAGGATTCTGAAGCGCACAAGTATCTCGACGAGCGAGCAAAAGAAAATGAAACTATTTTCATAGCACACAATGCAGCATTTGATCTTGCCATCGTTAAGCGCGAAGGCATTGAGCCGAGCAATCACATCTGCACGCTCAAAGTTGTCCGAGCACTCGACTCAGAAAACAAAATTCCTTCATACAAATTGCAGTATTTGCGCTACATGCTCGAAATAGAAATTGAAGCTGTGGCGCATGACGCCATGGGCGACGTTTTGGTTTTGGAAAAAGTATTCGGCCACTTGCTCGAAGAAATGAAAAAGAAAAAAGGCGTAAGCGACGACGAAGCTATTCAGATGATGATCGAGATTTCAGCAAAGCCGTCGCTCATGAAGCACATCAACTTCGGCAAACACAAAGGCAAGACTATTGAAGAAGTCGCCAAAAGCGATCGCGGCTATCTACAGTGGCTCTATGCAGAAAAATCCAAAAATCCTGCAGATGAAGCGGATTGGCTGCATACGCTTGAGTACTACCTTAAGTAGTAACTAAAATATAGCAATTAAAAAAATCCACCTTACGAAGGTGGATTTTCTACAAAGGATTATTTCTATAGTTTGCTGTATTCTCTTTTTCTTGTTCCAATTTCGAGCAATCCGAGGATTGGAATAAAAGAGAGAACTGCTGCTGCGTTCCAGATTAGAGGCAATTTGCCTACTGGCGCAAAAAACAGAATCAGTATTTCAATTAACAGGATTGCAACTGCACAATAGTTTAACTTCTCATATTTTGAAGTAATACTATTTATTAGGAAACCTAGAGTCATGATGGCCCAAACGATATTGAATCCAATCGCTAGCGAATTTAATTCGAAATTCGCAGAAATATTGAGGGAAGCTGAAGTTGTCATGTATTTAGTTTTAAGGTTATGTGTATATTATACCAAATTGATTATATTTGTCAATAGTATTTTACCTTGCAATATATAGCTATTTTAGACAAAAAACTGATATTTGACTTTTTATATTATTCCTGCTATAATTAGCAAAACATAAGACTATGAGAAAACGTGCCCTTAGAAATATCGCAAAGATTATTGCTGCAATAATAATAGCTCCCTATGCACTTGCCGGATTAATGGCATTTGCAAACTATGCAGGAAATAATCCTGTAAAAGCGACAATATATTTTGCATTTGTCACTACCATGACAGTCGATCTAATATACCGCTTCTACGAATTCAAAACGAAAAAAATAAAAACACAAAAAGTACCAGCTTAACGCTGTAACACGGAGGGGTCGTTCATCTTATGATGAGCGGCTCTTTTTTTTGCGCTAAGACAGTTTTCCACATTTAACAAATACTTGCTTTTTTCTACATATATGATATAATATAGCCAAACCACTCTACTCATGTATAGATCTTTCCAACGATTAGTTAACGTAAGTATCAGAGCACTAGAAGCCATAGCTCGCATTATAGGTATGATATTCAATACAGCATTCCATGACAGGCGAAGCACGCTTATCACACTCGGAATATCCACTGTAATATATTTTGCCTGCAATCCGGACTTGTTCTACAAATGCTTGCACATTGTCATTGTCTTAGCAATCGTTTACCTAGGTTGCAAAGTAATGTTCAAGGGAGTAGCAAAACCCGGCAAGAAATGATACGCAAGACGCAAAGAACCGCTCACAGAATTACCTGTGAACGGTTCTTTTTTTTATTTTATATTTTCTTTATAACTTCTTGAGAATTACTTCTGCTCGCCTTCAGCTCCGTCTGCTTTTGGTTCACTTGTGCTTTCAGTCTGCTGTGTGCCTTCTGGAGCACCTTCGCCCGCAGCGCCAGCATCAGCACCTGCCGACTGTCCAGCCTTCGCCATTTCTTCGCCAATCTTTGTGAGCGAATCTGAAAGTGCAGTTGTAGCAGACTTGATTGCTTCCATGTCAGTTCCATCTTTTGCTGTCCTGAGAGCTGCCATATTATCTTCAACTAACT
>DAORIR010000080.1:0-2380 GCA_035438605.1 Minisyncoccota bacterium | reverse complement strand
ATATCTATACCAAGCGGGAATTGGTCAACAAGTCGCAAATTATTATCATTTAATAATAAACTGTGGCTTATTGGCGGAGACGCATATTCGACTACTGATGGTATTACTTGGACCCATACCTATAGTGGCTCCGATTTGCCCCTAAACGGTCATCTTGTATACGCTCTAAATAATAATATGTTTGTTCTGGGATCTAGTACAATTAATCCGCAATCTATCCCTACTGTTTTTTATTCAAGGGATGGGATAACATGGCGATCCAGGACTCTAACATCTCCTCCTGACATTGGGGCGATGGCATATACTGACGCAGTTCTTGTTCCTCGTACTTTCGGGGTTCCCGACCTTACTATTAGCTCACTCACTTTCGATCAGACAACAACTCACCAGAGCCTTACTAGCCCTCAGGTATTTTTTACATTTAACGTAAGAAATAACAGCAATATATCCAGCACTTTGCCTGCTGGAACATACTTTACTTTGTATTATTCAACCAATGGCGGAGCGACATATATTCCTATCAGCAATTACGCACTGTCCGCTCCTGTCCCATTCCCAGCGCAGCAAAGCATAAGCTTGGCTTCTGAAACCTTTGTTTCTCCCAATATGCGAGCTTCACTTGGAACCTATCAAGTAAAGATGACCGCTGATGCGACAGGGTTTGTTCAAGAAATGAATGAAAATAATAACGATTTTTTGGGCACATTAACTATTGTCCAATAGCGAAAATCGCTGTGTTTTATTTAACATGTAGTAGTTAATTGGATATTTGCCTATGGAAACAATTACCCCAGCAAAAATCAGGAGAGGAATATTTATGGCGCTCTTCGTGCTCATTTTACTGAGCGGCTTATACTCTTTTGCCGAAAAGCAGAAATCGAAAAAAGATATTGAGAGCCAAGGAAACAGTATCGGCAGCAGCGAAATTAAAACACTTACCATTCGCGGTATTGCTTACCAAGTAGAAGTCGAAAAAGACGAAGCTAGCTTATCAAAAGGCCTCGGCGGCAGGGAAATGCTCGCGCAAAATGCCGGCATGCTCTTTGTTTTTGATACACCTAGCGAACATGGCTTCTGGATGAAGGATACGCTCATTCCTCTCGACATGATTTGGATCTCAGAGGGCAAAAAGATCGTTCACATAGAGAAAAATGTACAGCCAAGCTCATATCCGACTGTTTATTCTAACGAACTGAATGCCGAAGATGGCTCAGACGCTGCACTTTATGTGCTTGAGCTCAATGCTGGCGAAGTTGATGAGAATCAATTTGCAGTTGGCGACGAAGTTTTATTTTAAAAATGCTGTAGCGCGCTAGTTTCAAAGGCGATTCTGAGTACGCTTCTTTACAGTCGAACGCATTTGTTTCTTGAAGCTAATTTTTGAGTAATCCACATAGTTCGACTCGGCTTATTTGGTTAAAATATATTTACCTCAAGTGGGGAATTATAAGCTAGTTTTTTCTATTTTTGCTATGACCATTGAATTTGTTAAGAAGCGCAGCGGGGACGTCATGCCATTTGACATCCAGCGCATACAGAAGGCCGTCGCCTCAGCCTATACAGCCTGTGGCATCGAAGCTACCGACGACCTTTTCTCTGAAATTGCCCTTGCAGTTTCAGCTGAGCTCGAATCGACGATGCCGGACAACACTCCGCATGTCGAACAAATCCAAAACTTGGTAGAAAAAATCATTGCTGACAAAGGCCACTTTGAAGTCTCTCGCGCATACATCTTGTATCGCGCTGAACGAAGCCGCATGCGTGCCGAAAAGGAGAAAGAGCGCATGGAAAAGATCTCAAAGAACGAGATCACGATCGAAAAGCGCAATGGCGAGCTCTCAACGCTCAATGTTGAAGAAATCCGCAAGGCTGTTGCTTTCCATGCAAGAGGGTATGAAGCATTTATCGACGTCGAAGACATTGTTACGCTCACAAAGCGCAACCTCTACGACGGCATCACGACTGCAGAAATCAACAAAGCTGTCATCATGGCGCTCAAGTCTCGCATCGAGCGTGACCATGCCTACTCTCTCGTTGCTGCGCGATTTTTGATCAATGAAAACTATCACGAAGTTCTCGGCGTCAGCGAAATGAGCCCAGAATTCGAAAGCAAGTACCGCTCAGAGTTCGAAGTGCAGATCAAGCGCGGCATCGAAGACAAGCGCCTTGACCCGCGCATGGCTAACTTCGACTTCAAGCAGCTTTCGGCCGCCCTCACACCGGAAGACGACAAGCTTTTTACATTCCTCGGCGCACAAACTCTCTATGATCGCTACTTCCTCCGCGACCACAACCAGAAATTCCTCGAAACTCCTCAGTACTTCTGGATGCGTATTGCCATGGGTCTCGCTTTGCTCGAAAAAGATCCGACAGCTGTTGC
>DAORIR010000079.1:0-2474 GCA_035438605.1 Minisyncoccota bacterium | reverse complement strand
ATGCATGCAATAAGTCCTGAAAGTGATACTTGGCGCTATTAAGTTTTCACTAAAACATAAACGAAAAACCTCTTAGTTATAAGAGGTTTTTTCTAATTGTTTTGTCATAATAAAATGCTTGTTCATTGAGCGAGCTTTGAGCGGCTGCTTCGGTTTTGGTTTCTTACGGCGATTATTGCCATCTTTCCGTCCCCAAATGCTTTTCATAAAGCGCTTTTTCATGGGGCGACCATGCTGATCGTATGCTTCGTCAAGAACAACTGTGTGCCATTTTTCTTTTCCATATGCCTCAATCAGATTATTGATTACGGGCGCAATTCCTCCGAAGAAATCCAAGTACACATTGCAGAGCAACGTATATTCGATGCCATTAATCATTTTCTTTGGCGGATTTGAGAATTGCTTCACTTCATTGTTGTAGTGAGGGCTTTCGATGTACAAAATTACTGTAGATGTTACACAGAAAAAAGCGGCAACAGGGAAAACGACAGCGCGCCAGTCGGGTGGGCTAATATGTGGACAATGACTTGCCGCATATTCAAGCAGAATATTCATTTGTGGTATGTCCATAGTGTCTATTTTCCATAAGATTAAAACTGATTGGCATATTTGTCAAACGTTGCTATACTTGCGCAATAAGAAACATTTAGCAATTTATGGGATATATACATCGTATGGAAAACAGCAATATGGAAGGTTTTGATAAAGATGCAATTGCGCAAGAAGCTATTTTGGACGACAAGCTCGACAGCATACAGCAGACGCTCATGGTTCAGCTCGAACCGCTCAAGAAAGAAATTAACAATGAAACTGATTTTGCTCGCAAGGGCTTGTTGATTGAGCGCTACAACGATATGGCTAAGCAGCTCGGTATCGACGAAGTTTTGACCATGGACAACGCAGACGAAGAGATCGCTGCATAATTTCAGCCCTAACTATGAAAATTTATCTAGCCGCAGACCATGCCGGTTTTGAACTGAAGACGTCTATCGCCAAAGAACTCGCGGCTGCTGGCCACGAAGTTGTTGATCTTGGCGCGCAAGTTCTCGCTCCGGAAGACGATTATCCAGAATACATGCTTCAGGCAGCAAAGGCGGTTACGTCCGACCTTGGAACGCTCGCTATTGTTTTTGGCGGATCTGGGCAAGGCGAAGCTATGTCAGCAAACCGCGTAGACGGCGCACGCGCAGCAGTTTTCTACGGCCCACATGTCGCAAAAGGCGCTGGCTTGTCTCCTGATCCGTACACAATCATTAAGCTTGCCCGCGAGCACAACGATGCCAACATTCTCTCTGTAGGTGCACGTTTTGTTTCTCAGGATGAAGCGATCGATGCTATCAATGTCTTTATTAGCACGCCATTTTCAGGCGATGAGCGTCATGTTAGGCGCTTGGCGCAATTCTAATTTTAATCTTAATTTTTTATTCATCTCGTTATGATCGAAATTATCCCAGCTATTCTCCCAGAATCAGTCGCCGACATCCGTAATCAAGTTGCGGCTGTTCTTGGCAAAACTCGCTTGGTCCAGATCGACATGGTAGACGGCGTTTTCGCTCCGCGAGCGACATGGCCATACAATGGCGAAGACACTGGCTTTATTGAAGCGCTTGAGGCTGAAAAAGAAGGCATGCCGTATTGGGAAGAAATGAACTTCGAGCTTGATCTCATGGTCAAGAACGCGCACGATCACCTCGACTACTTCTACAAGTTTGCGCCGTCTCGAATCGTGCTCCATGCGGAAGCAGAAGGCGACGAAGAAGAATTTGCGAACTTTATCGAAGCAATTGATCCGTACATTCGCGACAATATGGAAATTGGCGTTGCTTTCAATGTTGATTCGGATATTGAAGCCTATCGCCACATCCTCAAAGAAGTCGATTTCGTCCAGTGCATGGGAATTGCCGAGATCGGACAGCAAGGCCAAGAGTTCGACGAGCGTGCCTACAATCAGATCAAAAAAGTTGCTGATGCATTTCCAGGGCTTCCTATTGCAGTAGATGGCGGTGTCAACTTAGAGAATGCCGAAAACCTCATTGCAGTCGGCGCAACGCGCCTTGTCGTTGGTTCAGCACTCTGGAAAAGCTTGTCGCCAATCGATACGCTCCGGAAGTTCAAAGAAATTGCGCACTTTGCCGAAAATAAGAATGGCGAAGCCGATGGCGATACAGATTCAGATGAATAATTTCTGAAATAAATATAAAATCTAAATAAAAAGCCCGATTGCACACGCGTATGCACATCGGGCGTTTTTATTTTGGCTTGGCGCAGGTATAATGGATGCAATGAATGAGCACCAGCTTGCAGTGCAGGCCAATGAAATACGCGAATCAATTATTGAAATGCTTCTCGCTGCCGGCAGCGGACACACAGCAGGTCCACTTGGCATGACTGATATTTTTACGGCGCTCTTTTTTGGCATTCTCAAGCATGATCCGCAAAATCCTGATTGGGCAGAGCGCGATCGTGTCGTTTTG
>DAORIR010000078.1:0-2521 GCA_035438605.1 Minisyncoccota bacterium | reverse complement strand
CGAACGGATACCCGACACCAGAAGAAGTTCGCCAAGATCTCGTCAATCTGCTGTTTCTGGTGAACGGCTTTTTACTGCTGATAGCTGGAGGCCTCAGCTACAAACTCGCCGAATGGACGCTCTCCCCTCTCAAGCTTTCGTACATGCGGGAGAAAAGATTTCTGAGCGATGCATCGCACGAACTTCGCACGCCGCTCAGCATTCTCAAGACAGAATTAGAAAATCAGCTTTCTGAGCAAAAAGGCAAAGGACATGCCACTTCCGCAAATGCAAAGCATATAGAAAGCAATCTCGAAGAAGTCGATCGCATGAGCCGCATTATTAGCGACCTGCTTACTCTTTCTCGCATGTCCGAGGACGGCACAGCCGCAGCCGTAACAATGGCGCCATTCAATATCAATCAACTCGTCGTCAAAACAAATGAGCGCCTTGCAATCGTTGCGAAAGCAAACAGCATTAACCTCGCATGCGAATTACCAAAAGAAGACATCATGCTTTCAAGCAATGAATCGCTTGTCGAAGCAATCCTCCTCAATGCCGTCAAGAATGGCATCAACTACAATAAGCCGAATGGAACTGTCATGACAAAGCTCGAGAAAGACGAAGCGACTAATGCTGCAATTATCACAGTCACAGACACAGGCATCGGCATGAGCGAAGAGGAAACCGAAAAAGTATTTGAGCGCTTTTACCGTGCAGACAAAAGCCGATCGCGACAAACCGGCGGCAGCGGCCTTGGCCTCTCCATCGTCAAAGCTGCGCTCGACAAAATTGACGGCACTGTCACAGTCAAAAGCGAAGTCGGCAAAGGCACGACGCTCGTCTTTAGAATTCCTTCATCTTTGCTTAATTACAATAGTAACTAGAGGTACGGCTAACGATCGAGCCAAGCCTCATTATTATTAGTAATGTATTGGACAAGAAAATATATGAATACAAACGCAAAGAGCAAGACATCGAAGAAGAGAGTATTGGCAGGCAGTGCAATTATTGCCCTCGGCCTCGTATTCGCGGGAGCAGGTGTTTCTAAAGCCGCGAATGCAACAGCAGGTGCAGGCGCAGGCAATCCGATGAGCAGCCTCGTCAATGCCATTGCTACTAAGTTCAATCTCAGCACAACAGATGTGCAAGCTGTATTTGACGAACAGCGAGCGCAGATGGAAAAAGAGCACGAGCAAGCTTTTGCCGATCGTCTCAAGCAAGCTGTAGCTAGCGGAAAAATCACGCAAGACCAAGCCGACAAGATAACTGCCAAAAAAGCAGAACTTGAATCGCTTCGCTCGAGCATGGAAGGAAAAACTGAAGACGAAAAGCGAGCAGCAATGAAAACGCAGATGGACTCGCTCAAAAACTGGGCAACCGAAAACAATATTCCTGCTGACTTCATGATGTTCGGCATGAAGATAGAGGGAGGCAAAGGCCACGGCGGACCAGGCATGATGAAAATGCGCATGCACAAGTAGTATTTACACAAAACAATCTCAATACACACCCTACTCAAAGTAAACCACCTCGTGAAAGGTGGTTTACTTTTTGAATATACTATTCCTCAGTGACTGCTGTGGGTTCACCTTTGACCAATTCATCTATGAGCCAAACGCCCTTGATGTTTTTGTATGTAAGCGTAATCGGATATACGGAAACTGTCGTTACTGCACCCTTTGTTCCTGTCGCAACTTCGATGACGTTCCCTGTGACAACGTAGCTTTTCTTTGAAACTTTGCTGACGCTTGCGATTTCAATCTTGTCTGGATATGGGCTCGATGTCAGGCGGCCGATAGCTTTTGTCGGATCTGCTTTCCAGTCTGCCAAAAGCTTTTCGGTAACGAAAGGCTTGTACTGTCTGTCCATCGATTCAGCAATGAGAGCAGGTTCAGCTGTAAGCGAAACCATTTTGAGGTTTGCGCCGAAGGCATTTGTAATGCCAGCGACAGCGTATTCGCCGCCGACAAGGTTTGAAGCATACTTAGGCTTTGTTGCGTACCAGACTGCGCCCGCAGCGATAACAACTAAAGCAATAATTGCGATAATCTTGAGAGTTTTTTTATTTTTTCTGCTAACTGGCGGGTTTGCGTGCGACTGTGTTTCGTTATGTTCGTGGTTGTTTTCGTGGTTTTCCATATGATCATTATACCACGCACGAAGTGGCCAATTATGAAGGAATTAATTAGCCGGAAGATACTTTAATGGGTCAAGATATGCACTTGTTGCGGCAATTGGCTGGGTCAAAATCTTGCCTTTGCAGGAAATCGACGGCAACGTCTTCATGTTGACGGCATCGCGATCGTAGACCGAAACGTGGAGGTGCGGGCCGGTAGAATAGCCCGTATTGCCGCTATAGCCAACGAGCTGGCCTTTTTTGACAGATTGCCCAGATGAGACTGATATGACAGACAAATGGCCGTACGTGCTCGCTAGGCCGTTTGTATATTTGATCAAAATGAATCGGCCAAAAGAAATGCGAGGACAAAGGACATCTGTGTCGCCAGTGCCTTCGACTGTGCCGTCTGCCATGGCATAC
>DAORIR010000077.1:0-2563 GCA_035438605.1 Minisyncoccota bacterium | reverse complement strand
AAAAAAAGGCATATTTGGGAAATAAAAAAAGTTGCTGGCTAGCAGCAACTTTTTCGGATCATGAAGCAATTGATTATTACACCCATTCTTTTGTCTTTGATGTCTCAAAATCAATTAATTCGCATGAAGACAAATGTCCGGTTTCCCTGTGTTTAAGTGAATTGAAAACTTCGAGAACAACATCGCGATCCCCCATTTGCTCGAGAAAGGGCAAATATTTGTAGAAAGCTAAAGCTTTCGAGCCAAACTCCTTGTAGAGTCCATCAAGTTCATCTTTTGCGTCATCTAGGAATTTGATGTAGCCGTGATCATCGCCGTCATCATTTGATCGCCAGTAATAGGAATAAATAATATTTTCCTTTTTGTCGCGATAAGCAGACAAGTTAACCATGAGATAGACAGTTACAACAGGCCGATCTACAAAGAGCGGCAAATGGAATTGGCAATGGGCAAGCTCCAGAAATAATTGAGGATCTTTATCCTTTTTTATCGGAACGCCATTTACATACGAAACTCCTTTATATGTAGTGCAAGCTTCAATTAAGTAGTTAGCCAATGTCCAATTTTGATTGAGAACATGCTTAATAGTGCGACTAGCACGTGCTTTGGATGCGAGATACGTGTTGTGCAAGGAAGCAAAGCTTCCATTTGGTATTGGAAGATTCTTTATCGACAGGTCTTTCATTTGTATAGTAGTTTTTTTCTACAGTACTATGAAAATATGCAATAGTCAAATGGTTGCATTACCCTACCAAAATCTGATTAGCAATCAGCTTCTTGTACTCTTCGCTATTTGCCGAAAGTTCGGCATGAGTTCCTTGGTCGACGATCTTGCCGCCAGCGACAACGAAGATAATGTCAGCATCCATAACAGTTGAGAGCCTATGCGCAATGATAATTGTGGTGCGTCCTTTTGATCCGCGGTTAATTGCTTCGTGAATGAGCTTTTCATTGATCGAATCGAGCGCCGAAGTCGCTTCGTCGAAAATGAGAATCTTGGGGTTTTTGATCAGTGCGCGAGCAATACCGATGCGCTGGCGTTCGCCGCCGGAAACTTTAATGCCGCCCTCGCCAATGACTGTTTCAAGTCCGTGATCAGTGAGCTTTGCAATAAAGTCATCAAGCGAAGCGTCAGTTACGGCTTTAGCAACTTGTTCGTCTGTGACAGTATGACTGTCTGGCAAGCCGAAAATAATATTATCTCTAATGCTGCGATCGAATAGTTCAATCTTCTGCTCAACGTTGCCGATTTTTGAACGGAACCATTCAAGATTAATTTCTTTGAGGTTTATACCATCAATGAGGATGGCGCCTTCTGTCGGATCGTAGTAGCGGCGCATGAGATTAACCATTGTCGATTTCCCTGAACCCGAAATGCCAACAAAGCCAACTTTCGCTCCAGCAGGAATTTTGAAGCTGACGTCATCGACAGCTTTTTCATCTTGTTTCTTGTCGATAGCAACAAGCTCGTCTTCAGTCTCTTCTTCTTGTTTAGACTTTCGGTATGGATAAGCAAAGCTGACATTCTTAAATTCAATTTCCCCGCTAAATGTTTCGGGAATTATCGCAGCTGGATTCGGATTGATATCAGGAGTGATGTCGAGCAATTCATAGTACTTCTTGATTTCAACAATTTTGAACAGCATATGCCTCTGCATGTTCATAATCTGAACGACGTTCGCAAAAATAGTGCTAATCCAAGAGAAAAGCGCGACGAACATACCGACAGAATGGTAGCCCATGAAAATAAGGTAGACGCTGAGAGCAAGCGTTGTCCATTGGCCAAGAGTGAGCAAGTGCTTGTGCAAGTAAAATGTCTTGAGGTAGTTGAGCCAAAGATTGCTAGCAGTCGCGGCAACAGTCGTTCCTCGTCCGTTAAACATTGCATTTGTGTCAGACTCTTTCGCCTCAGCGATGACGAGTGTCGAATTTCTGAAAAGTTCGGACTGCAATTTTGAAAAGGCTTGGTCTTCTTTGCGAAGCACATCTATCTTCGGGAAATATTCAAGGTTGCGCTGGTACGCAACAAAAACGTAGAGAAAAAGAAAGACAGCCCCACAAAAAGCGATGCGCCAATCGAAAAATGCTAGGATACCAAGCGTCGCTACAATCTGCAGGACCATCGGAATAATATTGAAAAGCGCTGTGTACATGAGGTCATGGAGCGCATACTGCCCTTTTGAGACAACATTCTGCTTGACGCCGGAGTGTTCGTTGATGTGCTGCCCAACAGAAAAAGAAAGCATTTTCTTCAGCGATATGCCAGAGAAAGCAACTTCAATGTTTCGGTCGAGTCGCTTAATTTCCATATGCTCTCGCACCCAGACCAAGACCTGCTGCTGAATATATGAAAGCGCAAAACCAATGACGAGGAATTGAATTGTCAGTTTCGCATTGCTGCTTGCAACGGCATCGACGCTCTTGCCGAAAACATAAGGAGAAATAGCGCCAATCGCCTGCCCAATGAGCATAAGGATCAGGAAGAAGATAATGTACTTTCTAAATGGCTTAAAGAGCAAGAGAGTTCTTTTTGTAAAGCTTTGTGGTTTCGTCATGAGTCAGC
>DAORIR010000076.1:0-2697 GCA_035438605.1 Minisyncoccota bacterium | reverse complement strand
TCCCCTGCATCACTCATGAATAAAAGTTCGGCAGTATTTGCTCCTTCATCGATTGACTGCGAAAATATACCATTCGTATTTGTGTTGTAGCCATAGAAGACGCGCTGCTCCGGCGAAACCCACAGAAGAGTAGATTCAAAAACCGAAAGTGATGTAGTTTCGTCGAGTGAACCACTTGTATCAACCAGCGTCCAAATTACCGAAAATGCTTTCTCGTATTCTTGGAGCGCATCTTGGTTTGTGATTACTTTTGGCTGTGGAGTTTCGGCTTTTACTTCACTTTTTACTTCATCTGTTTTTTCTATTTCAGCTTTTTCATCAGATGTATTCTCATCTGTGCTTTTTTCTATATCTGGTTTTATTTCGCTTTCTGCCTTGATCTCATCGCTAGTCAGCAAAACTTCTCTTTTTTGTTTTTTGACCATTAATTCCTTGAGAGAATATTTTCCTTCTTCTGTTTTTGTATACCAAAGCATTCGCTCGCCATCCCGCTCAAGCAGAACAGCAAATACACCATTATTTTCAGTGTACGAAATCACTGTATCTTTAGAGAAGTCCGGCTGCGGCAATGGGTCAGGCTCAACTGTTTGGTATGCGACATCGAGCCACATCGCATCAACATAGATTACTTTTGGGCTATCGATTGAAGCAAGCGAAGTCAGCCTGACCTGTAGCTTATCGACATCGCTCCAGAAAAAAGCATTCTCCGGAAAAACATATTCGCCACTCCTCCAATCAGCGCGGCTAATCTTTGTAAACGGTATCCACGTCGAACCGTCGACGGAATACTCAATTGCCATAAAGTGTGCAACCTCTGGTGATTCTACGGAAACTTCAGCTGACTCGATACTGTCGACTTGTTCAACATTGTCGACCTGATCGACGACAGTTTGCTCGACAGTGTCAACCTGCTCGACACTATCCGTCTGCTCAATGACCGCTTCTTGCGCTCGGGCAGTTTTAAATAAACGAAAATTGAAAGCACCTTCGGATGATTCGCCTTGCGGTGCGGGGGCAGATTCTGGAGCAGGTGCTGGCTGTGGTGTATCTTGCGGAGCGGGCGCTTCAGCAGGCGCTTCGCTTTCAGGAATAATAATTATCGGCAGAAGCACCTGTGGCTCTTCATCCACTGGAAGCAACTCTACAGGTGTATCGATTTGCTCTTCTGATGTTTGTATTGCTTCTTCTTGAGCTGGATCGACAAAATCTGCTAGTGGATCTACGTCATGCGAAACTTCACCATCATCCATAGTCCAACGAATTTTGAGACTGATTTTTTCTGGATCAGTATTTTCTGGAAGCGAACCAGTAAATCCACCACAGTACAAATCGCCCTGCGTATTATTGAGAACAGCCGCATTGTTTGAGTTAAACGTAGAACCTTCGGCATCTTCTTTGAGCGTCGGCTCACCAGAAGCATTGCTTGGATTTTCCCAACCACCTAGACATTGTGTTGCATAAAAATTCGCGACACCAGCTTTGCCGGATTCTGAAAATAATCCGGTAATAAGCACGGACAAAATAACCATAAGTGCCAATATGGTCTTTTTATGCCGCAGCCAAAATTCCCTCATTCGAACAGGGCTAATTTCGAGCGTCCAGACTTTTTCCCGTAAAGACAAAATGAGTTTTTTGCTATTCGGAATAATGCCATCTACAGACTGCCCTTCAGGTGTTGTTTTTTTTCGCCAAGGAAAATGCATTAGGAAAAGTATATCACGAAGAAAATGTAGTTTTCCCGAGATGCCAATGCTTCAACTCATTTGCTTATAAAAACCCCAAAATGCTAAATTTCAGATTTGTGTATAACAAATTGCCTACTTCCCATGGCACTGCTTATACTTCTTGCCGCTGCCGCATGGGCACTGGTCATTTCTGCCGATTTTTTGATCTTTGTATGGATTGTCGCCTTCGGAAAGAGAATTGGCTGGCGCGCCGCCTTCGATTGTAACCGAATTGGAATTGCCAACAGTATTGCTGCCATTGCTGTTTCCGCTGCCACTCTCCCCTGATTTCTCGATCGTACCAACAAGCGTGACGACATTGTTATAGAAAGTGGCTTCCATTTCCTTGAACATGCGCAAACCTTCTTTTTTATATTCGACGATAGGCTCGCGCTGGCCGTAGGCGCGCAAATTAACAGACGAACGCATGTAGTCCATCGTTTCGATGTGGTCAGTCCAAAGACTATCCGTCACATAGAGAACGATCCGGCGGAAGACATCAGCAAAAGCTGTTTCACCGACTTTTTCTTTCTTTTCTTCTATTGTTTTCCAGACAGCTTCATCATTGCCGAATGTTTCCTTAGCATAGGCCATAACATCTTCGTCACTTGCAACGAGCATCGTGCGGCGGCGAGAGTAAATAGATTCGCGCTGAGTATTGAGAACCATGTCGTAGTCGAGCGTGTGCTTTCGCGAATCAAAGTTAATGCCTTCGATTTTAGCCTGAGCATTTTCGATCGCACGAGAGACAAAGCGATTGATAACTGGCTCGTCTTCAGGAATGCCGAAGCGGCCCATCATGTTCTTGAGAGATTCAGTCGCAAAGACGCGCATGAGATCATCTTCAAATGAAAGGTAGAATTGCGTTTCGCCAGGGTCGCCTTGGCGACCAGATCGTCCGCGGAGCTGGTTGTCGATGCGGCGCGCTTCGTGTCGCTCTGTACCGATGACGTACAAGCCGCCGAGCGATTTT
>DAORIR010000075.1:0-2797 GCA_035438605.1 Minisyncoccota bacterium | reverse complement strand
TGAATTATTTGCTTTGACTCAATAATTTTTTTCGTAATTGCCTGACTTGCTCCCTCTGCAAGTGAGGTAACTCGAGAGCCGTACATGCTTGCACAACTCCTTGCTTTCTGTGCTTGCGGGGTGATTGTTGCTTGACTAGCCATAGTATATTTTTTTCATATTATATAGTGTTTTTTCTACAAGTCAATGTTTATCAAACCGCCTAAAAAAGCTATATTAGTCAAACATGCACCAAATTGCGCTTTACTACAAATACGTCCGGATTGAGGATCCTGAAGCCCTCAAAAACGCCCAAAAGGCGCTTTTAACGCGTCTTGGCGCGAAGGGGAGGATCATTGTCGCCCACGAGGGAATCAATGGCACTTTTGAGGCAAAACCTGAGGCTGTGGCGGAATACATTGAAATCATGAAGGCCGACCCTCGTTTTGCTGACATCCACTGGAAAATCTCAGACGGAACTGAAGCCGGCGACGCTTTCCCAAAACTCTCCGTCAAAGTCCGCAAAGAAATTGTTTCTCTTCACCTCATCGATGGCTCGGAAGATATTAATCCAAATGAAATCACAGGCGTTCACCTCAAGCCAGAGGAACTTCGTTCGTGGTATGAAGAAGGCAAAGAATTTTACATCGTCGACATGCGAAACGACTACGAACTCAAGTCTGGCAAATTCGAAGGTACTATTTTCCCAGGCCTCAAAAATTTCCGCGACTTGCGCAAAAACGTAAATGAAATCAAAAATTTGAAAGACAAAACTGTGCTCACTGTTTGCACAGGCGGTGTACGCTGCGAAAAAGCATCTGGCTACCTCAAGCGCGAAGGTTTTGAAAATGTATACCAGCTCGATGGAGGCATTGTGTCATATATGGCAAAGTACCCAGGCAAAGATTTCAAAGGTTCGCTCTACGTTTTCGACAAGCGCCACACGATGCATTTTGAGAACCCCGAAAACCACGAAATAATCGGACGCTGCGAAAAATGCGAAATTGCAACGGAGAAATATGTCGACTGCGCCAACTTGAGCTGCCATAAGCATTTCATCTGTTGCGAAAACTGCTTGGATGAAAATGGCTCGGCATATTGTGACGAAGAGTGTAAAATGAAATGGGAAGCATATGAACAATCAAGAAAACAAGAAAATTTGGTTTAAGGCCAAAGAGTATGGCTACGGCTGGTATCCTGCAACATGGCAGGGCTGGCTGATTTTGGCTATTTATCTCGCTATTGTCATTGGCTCTGCAACGCTGCTTGGAGTTTTTCGCGAAACGATTGAGCCAAGAGGACTGACTATTTATATTATTTTTGACCTTTTGCTTACTGCTGTACTCATTGCTGTCTGCGCAAAGTTTGGCGAAAAAGCAAAGTGGCGCTGGGGCAAGAAAGACGAAGATACTGACTCTCAAAAAATAAATGGAAAATAATTCTGCTGAACAATCTGGAAAACTTTCTATTGTTGCCACACCGATCGGCAACATGGGAGATTTTTCGCCGCGCGCCAAAGAAATACTAATGGCCGCCGATATTATCGTTGCCGAGGATACACGCACACTGAGATCACTTTTGCCTGAAGAAAATATAAAGGCTCTTCTCATCCGCAGCGATAACATTACCGAAGACAAAGCTAGCGCCAAAGTTATCGACGCACTCGCAGAAGGCAAACACATTGCTGTCATTACAGACGCTGGAACTCCAGGGATTTCAGATCCAGGATACTTGCTCGTGAAAAGAGTTCGCGATGCAATAATTGCTAATACTATTCCTGAAGATACTGTCGTTGAGGCGATACCAGGTCCGTCCGCGCTTGCTGCAGCGATTTCAATATCAGGCATTCCGGCCACACCTTTCACGTTCTACGGTTTTCCTCCAGTGAAAAAGGGCCGCCAAACATTTTTCCAAACTATTGCCGAACTCGACCACACAGCAGTTCTGTACGAATCGCCGCATCGCTTTATGAAAACTTTAGAAGAACTTAAGGAATCTTTTGCAAAAGCTGAAACTAATGGAGAGAGAAAGATTTTCATCGGCCGCGAACTGACTAAGATGTTTGAGGAAGGGAAGTACGGTACGCTCGCTGACATCATTGCTTACTACGAAACAAATACTGACAAGGTCCGCGGTGAATTTGTCATTATTATTGAAGGTAGTAGGTAGCTTGCCCGCAACTAGCTTCGGGGGCCTTATTTTGCTATTATTTAGCACATGAAATCAATCAGACGCTATTTTGAAGGCCTCGGCATTTGGGTGGCAATCATGCCATTCCTCCATTTCCCAGTTAACGTCCGCAATGGCTTGTACATTGTCACAGGCATCACTATTTTTGTTTCTGCATATTTGTATTTGCGAAAGCGCATAGCAGTTGCCAAGGATCGCATCGAGCCAACATTTGTTGAATCAGCGCGAGCTGCACAGCAAAACACAAACGAAAAAATCGAAACAGTTTCTCACGCATCTGCTCCACACATTTCTGGTATCGAAGACATTAAATAGGTTGTATACTAGTCACATGCAATTGAGCGAAAAAAGTAGAGCAGTTATTGGCGTCACCTTAGCGTGTGTCGTCTTTTTTATTGGCGGCATTTATTTGGGCTACAGCGATCGACCAACTATAGATTCAATCGTCGGCGTCGATAACAAAGAAAGCAGCGTAACAACAACTGACTTCGAACCATTCTGGAAAGCGTGGGCAGTGCTCAATGAAAAATCTGTTAAAGCAGACGAAACAACTGATCAAGAAAAAGTTTGGGGCGCAATCAAAGGATTGACTGCAGCTTATGGCGACAACTACACTGAATTTTTTGAT
>DAORIR010000074.1:0-2809 GCA_035438605.1 Minisyncoccota bacterium | reverse complement strand
ATTTCGCTTCCTTCCAAGTTCAGGAAGGTTATGGGTAAGACAGTTGTCGTTACCCCTGGACTCGACGGATGTCTGTTTCTGTTCACTGAAGCAGAGTGGAAGAAAATTTCGGGAAAGCTCTCTGAAGCATCGCTTCTGACAGCCGATAACCGAAGCTTCAACCGCTACATGTTTGGAGGCGCAACAGATACGCCGATAGATTCTGCCGGCCGCATATTGGTCCCTGAGTTTTTGAAGGATCGTGCGAAGCTTGCGGAAAAAGTTGTTTTGGTTGGCGTGCAGAGCCGCATCGAAATCTGGAACGAAACTGCTTGGAAGAAGATGAAGCAGGTCTTCGAGAAAGAAGCGGACAGGTTGGCTGAGAAGTTGGGCGAAGTCGGTGTCTTGTAGTCATAGGTAACCATTATCCGATCATCCAGAACTATTGCTGAAACATATGGCACACGAAACAGTCTTACTTGAAGAATCAGTCCAAGCGCTCGCTGTCAAAGACGGCGGAACGTACGTCGATGGCACATTCGGACGAGGCGGACACAGCAAGGCAATCCTCGCTGCTGCCGACAACGTCACGCTTGTTGCATTCGACAAAGACGAAACTGCGATTGAAAGAGGCCGAAAGGAATTGCTCGAAGGCGGATCAAACGATCAGATCATCTTGGTGCATGAAACCTTCGGAAAGATTGCTGATGCAATCAAAGCTCTCGACATCAAAGAATTGGACGGCATTCTCCTCGATCTTGGCTTCTCAAGCGATCAGCTCGAAGACGGACGCGGACTGACCTTCCAAAAAGACGAACCACTCCTCATGTTTCTCGGCACAGGCGAGAAGTCTCCCGAAGAAAATGCCATGGATGTCGTCAATCGCTTGGATGCTGGCGAACTTGAGAACATTCTCAGGGAATACGGCGAAGAAAAGCATGCTCGGCTCATTGCAGACGCAATAGTCAGAGAGCGCAGGCTCGATGTCATCACAACAACTGGTCGCCTCGTCAAAATCATCGAAAACGCTGCTGGCCGATGGTACAAGAAAGAAAAAATCCATCCAGCAACAAGAACATTCCAAGCGCTCCGCATTTACGTCAACGATGAGCTCGGCGAACTCGAAAGAGCTCTCAAGAACGGATTCGAAATGCTCGCGCCAAAGGGAAGGTTCGCAGTTATCTCTTTTCATAGTCTCGAAGACAGGATAGTGAAGAATTTTTTTAAGGAAAAAGCAACAGAGAAAAAAGGAACATTGATCGTCAAAAAGCCAATGATTCCGACAGACGAAGAAGTATCGCGCAACAGAAGGTCACGAAGCGCAAAGCTCAGAATCATCGAAAAAAACTAAACCAAAACGCAAAGCATACAACATTATTAACAATAAGATCTTTAGAAAAAATAAAAACTTTATGAAAACAAGAACATCACAAACTATAGCGCTCAGCAACAATTACTCTGAAAAGCGTATTGCAAAGAGCATTATGTGGGGAATAGGTCTTATGGTTGCTTTGTATGCTGTTTTTGTTTCGATGGCGACGTTTTCTGTGGTTAAGCGCATTGCGCTTGAGACAAAGACGAAGCAGCTCGTTTCTGAGATCAACAATCTTGAGCTCGCGTACTTGGAGCAGTCTGAATCACTTGATATGATATATGCTGCAACGCTCGGCTTTAAAGATGTCGCAGATACGACATTTGCTGCAACTCCGGGCGTCGCATTGCGCTAGCCTAAACGCTACGCATTTCGTATTTCGCGCGCACGCACATGTCAGCAAAAAATAACGCTTTACATAATTCAAGACCTCGAATTACCGCACTTTCGATTTTTGTCGGCGCACTAGCGCTCCTGATCGTCGCGCGGCTTTTTTATATTCAAGTTGTCCATGGCAAAGCCTTCAAAGAAGATGCGGATGCGCAGTACACAGCGCCAAAGTCAGCCACAGTTGACCGCGGCACTATCTTTTTTTCAAAGAAAAACGGACAGCAGATTTCGGCAGCATCTCAAATGAGCGGCTTCAAAATGGCGCTTGTCCCAGACAACATCACAGACGCGCAAGCTGCCTACAAAGCCATTTCTGAGATCGTAGCGCTCGACGAAGCTGAGTTCATGCAAAAAGCTGCCAAGAAAGGCGATCCGTACGAAGAGCTTAGCGTTCACTTGTCTCGCGAAATGGGAGACAAAGTCGATTCGCTCAAGCTTTCAGGCGTAAAGCTTTTCCAAGATAAATGGCGCGTCTATCCAGCGAATTCGCTCGCTTCGCAAACGATTGGCTTTGTTGCCTACAAAGGCGACGATCTATCCGGTCGCTACGGACTTGAGCGCTACTACAATAAAACACTCAGCAGAACCGCCAACGGACAGTACGTGAACTTTTTTGCGGAAATTTTTTCTAACATCCAAAGCAATTTCGAAAATGATGTCGATCAAGGCGATGTCGTCACGACGATTGAGCCATCTGTCCAAGCTGAACTCGAACTCCAGCTCGGCGCAGTCCAGAAAAAGTGGGGCGCAGAAATGGCTGGCGGCATTATTATGGATCCAAAGACTGGCGCTATCTATGCCATGGGCAAAACGCCGGGCTTTGACCTCAACGATTTTTCTCAAGTCGAAAATCCGCGCGAATTCAGCAATCCATTTGTCGAAAACGTGTATGAGTTCGGCTCTGTCATCAAGCCGCTCGTCATGGGCGCTGCAGTCGATGCCAATGTTGTCACGCCAAACACAAGCTACTTCGATGCAGGATCTATCGTCGTCAAAGACCGAACGATCAATAACTTCGACCGCAAAGGCCGCGGCGCCGGCACGACCATGCAAGACGTCCTCGACCAG
>DAORIR010000073.1:0-2898 GCA_035438605.1 Minisyncoccota bacterium | reverse complement strand
TAGAACGAAGGTCTCCAAAACCTTTGGTGGGGGTTCGATTCCTCCATCGCCCGCAACAGTATGATAAATAAAGCGAAATATTCTATTTCAGTAGAAAACCAAAAAGGAACATCAAAGTTATTTGTAGATGATGATGAAATTTCAACGTATCCACTCAAGTCGGTTATATATCCAGTAGATTACGGATCTATAAAGGGATACATTGGGGAAGATGGCGATGATCTAGATATTTTTATTGGGAGCGGCGAACTTGCAGGTTACATTAAAGTTTGGAGACTTGATGTTCCTGAAGAAGTAAAATTTTTTATTCAGGTTACACCAAAGGAAGTAGAAGAGATTAAAGCCGCTTTTAAGCCAGTGCTTTTGGCCTGCGAAGTTCTATCTGATGAATCTTTTGAGGAAAAAATAGAAAAATATAAAAAAAATTCGCAGTAAACTCTTTTTTATTTGATCCAAATAATATCTTTGTTTCTCTTCCACCATGTTCGCTGTCGCTTTGCATACTGCCAAATAGCGAGCTCAAGATTCTTGAAGATTGCAACCATTGTGGCTTCGTCTTGTTTTTTGCTTTGCAGAAGCTGTGCGAAGTATTTGTATTCGAGGCCAAGCTGGTCGAGTCGTTTCCAAGAAAGTCCGTATCCGCCTTTGCTGCGCGGCAGGTGAGCTTTCTCTACTTCCTGTTGCATTCCCATTATTATTCTTTTGCATAGCCTTTCATGAATATTTGATTGGAGCTGTGCATCGTTTGTGTCGAGTCCGATATAGAGTGTTTTGAAGCGTGGCTTGCCTGTGACTTTCGGTACTTTGCCGAGCGCTGTCGCGATTTCGATCGCGCGTATCAAACGCACAGGGTTTTTCGCATCGATCGTAGCCGCGCGATCTTTATCTAGTTTTGAAAGCATTTTGAAAAGTTCTTCAGCTGATTGTGATTCAAGTTTTTTGCGCAGTGCAGGATTTGGCGCAACTTCAGGCAAAACAGATCCAGACAAAAGAGTGTCGACATATAAACCAGTACCGCCGCAAACAATCGGCACTTTGCCTCGCGCAATAATGTCTTCGATTTTCGCCGTCGCCAACTTCGTAAAATCAGCAACAGAAAAAACCTTGCGCGGATCTGCAACATCGAGCAAGTGATGGGGAACACCGCGCATTTCTTTTTTTGTTACTTTGCCAGAGCCGATATCAAGTCCGCGGTACACTTGCCGCGAATCTGCAGAAATAATTTCGCCGCCAAAACGCTTGGCGAGCTCAATCGCAAAGTCTGTTTTGCCGATCGCCGTTGGGCCGACGACAGCAATGACAAAAGGCGCATTTTCGGCGCTCGTTATGTTAGTATGGTTCGTTTTTTCTTTTGTACTTTTTGTGACTTTCGCCATGTGCCCAGGAGAAGACTTGAACTTCCATGGGATTGCTCCCGCTACGACCTGAACGTAGTGCGTCTACCAATTTCGCCACCTGGGCGTATTTTTTTGTGCCGGAGAGAGGACTCGAACCTCCACGCCCTTGCGAGCACGTCATTTTGAGTGACGCATGACTACCAATTCCATCACTCCGGCTAATCTTTTGTTAAGCCTATATAATTTATGAACTTTTCGCAATCTCTTGCGATTCGAACAGTATACCTTGTATTTTTATCTTTGAAACTAACCTCACTAAAACTCGCTCGGAAACCTAATGTATTTACCATGGCAAGGACATCAATAGCAAGTTTCCGGCTACTGTTTACAAAATTAACCATTTTATAACCGCGATCCATGTAAATTGATCCGTCGGTCTGCAGTAAGCCTTTTAGGCAAGCAATAATATATTTTTTTCTTTGAAATATCCAATTTGGCGTACTTACTTGCTGAGTAAGTTTGTTTCCAACCTTCCACCCAAGTGCGGCCTCCCATCCATTTGAATAACAATAAATGTCAACGCAATTGCCGTTAACTTTTATCAGGTTGATTTTATTTTCGGGAGAAATTATTGCCAATTTCTCTTTAATTTCATTAATCAGATTTGGATATTTAAGATCGCAACTAATCCGCAGCCTCACAGCCCTACTAACCCGCGACAAATTCCCATCGCCCAAAGCCACTCCCGTGATATACGCCAATGCAATTTTGTCGTCCAATTTCAACATATATTGCGGCTTAAAGCTTATCATATTTTCTGCTACAATAGCGTCATGCCAAATCAGTCTAATTCAGTTTTTTTCATAGAAGTCGACAAAATTTTGCCGAATCCATACCAGCCTCGTCGCGAATTCGAGGAAGCGCCGCTGCGCGATCTTGCTGATTCGATCCGCCAGTACGGCTTGCTCCAGCCGCTCACCGTTTCGCGCGTCGAAAGGGAAACAGAAGCTGGCCTCGTTACGCAGTATGAACTCATTGCCGGCGAGCGCCGTCTTCGCGCATCCAAACTCGCAAACATCCGCGAAGTCCCTTGCCTCATTCGCGTCGGCGACACGCCTATGGTTAAGCTTGAGCTTGCAATCATCGAAAACGTCCAGCGAGAAAATCTCAATGCCGTCGAGCGCGCTCGCGCATTTCATCGCCTTGCTGAAGAATTCAAATTCAACTTTGTCGAAATCGGCAAAAAAGTCGGCAAGAGCCGCGAATATGTTTCGAACACGGTCCGTATCTTGATGCTGCCGCAAGATATTTTGAATGCACTTTCAGAAGGTAAAATTTCTGAAGGCCACACTCGTCCTTTGATGATGCTCAACGATCGTCCGGAAGAGCAGCTCGTTTTGTTTAAGGAAATTTTGGTCAAAAAGATTTCTGTTCGCGAAGCTGAGCGCATTGCTCGCCGCATCGCTGTTGAGAAATCCCGCAAAAAGGAATTGCTCCCAGATCCAGAAATTATGGAAATGGAAGAGCAGCTCCAAGATGCTTTCGGTACGCGCGTCCACAT
>DAORIR010000072.1:0-3004 GCA_035438605.1 Minisyncoccota bacterium | reverse complement strand
TGTACCTTCGAGATCGTGTGAAGACGTTTATGAATCCAGACCACGATCCGCGCGGCTCTTCGTACCAGCTCAAGCAAGCACTCATTGCAGTTGGTTCTGGTGGCATCACCGGAAAGGGAATCGGACAGAGTGTGCAGAAGTTCAGCTACTTGCCAGAGCCGCAAGGCGACTCGATTTTTGCTGTCATTGCTGAAGAAACTGGCTTCGTCGGTGCGCTGGTTGTGATCGTGCTCTATGCTGCATTTGCTATGCGTGGCTTACGCATTGCTGCGCGCGCTCCAGACGCTTTTGGTAGGCTTTTGGCAGTTGGACTCGTCATTATCCTCACGGCCCAATCTTTCCTCAATATAGCCTCAATTACGGGCCTTTTCCCGCTGACAGGCGTGCCGCTCGTCTTCATGAGTCAAGGCGGAACCTCGCTCCTCATTTCGCTTGCCGCCGCCGGTATGATTTTGAATATTTCGAGGTTTCAGAAGAAGCGGACAAATTAACTTTTAGGTCTGGCCTTATTTGATTGGAAGGATTACACTATGTATAGTTAAATGGTAAATGCTTATGTCAAAAAAATACACTATTGAAATAGAAAAAGAGAGTCTCAAACCAAAATATTCTACGGCTAATTTTGTCGTACCTGGGAAGAAAATTGATAAAACCAAAATAGAGGAGTTGATGCTGATTATCAAAGAGAACGCTAAGCTCGAAAGAGAAGAAATAAGAGATGAAAATATACGCTACTTCCGTCACGGCTGAATTGCTTAAAGGAAAATATATACTTCTCGATAATGATGTTCTCGGTATTATCTTTAAAGATCCAGAAGTATTTTCTGATATTGCTGAAATAGCATCACAAGGATGGATAAGCATTGATCCATTTACCCGTTTTGAATTTCGTCGGGATGTATTTGAGCCTAAGCGTAGAAATTTGGTAGAAAAATTTATTTCCTCCGAGTTGTTCTTTCCGATTCTTCATCATCATGAAAACTTCGCATCAATTGAAGAGAACGCCTTATTGCTTTCGAGAATCTACAGACACCAAAGAGTTGAATCAAAATTTAGCACAGTAGACCTACTGTTGGCTGGCAGATTGATGTATAACCAATCAAATTCAGTTCTCATTACAGGCAATAAAAAAGATTTTCCTTCTTGTGTTTTTGATATTATTGGGATAATGAACACTGAGGAAGGTGACGGCTCGATCAAGCCTCTTAGCATAGTTTCCTTCAACCAAAAGAAATTTGATGCATGCTTTAAGGCTTATACTTCTATGCCTGAATAAGTTAAATATGCTATTATTCTCCCTATGAAGATCGTACTCACAGGCGGCGGGACAGGCGGGCACTTTTATCCGATTATTGCCATTGCCGAAGAAATAAATCGCATCGTCGACAAGGAACACATTGTTGACGCAAATCTCTACTATTTTTCTGATAGTCCTTTCGACAAGACAATGCTCTATGAAAACGGCATTCGCTACGAATGGGTTCCGGCAGGCAAGTGGCGGCTCTATCCGTCTCTCAAAACAATTATCGATATGATCAAAGTGCCATACGGCATTTTGATTGCACTTTTTAAGCTCTATAGACTTTATCCAGATGTAGTCGTTGGCAAGGGCGGCTACGCTTCTTTCCCAACGCTTTTTGCCGCGAAGTTTTTGCGCATTCCAGTTATCATTCACGAATCCGATACAGTGCCAGGGAAAGTTTCAAAGTGGGCTGGCAAGTTCGCCAAGAAAATTGCGATTTCATACCAAGACGCTATTGCGTATTTTCCAAAAGAAAAGACAGCGTGGACTGGTCAGCCAATTCGCGCTGCAATCGTGAAGCCAGCACAAGAGGGTGCGAAAGAATATTTGCGTCTTGAAGAGGGAATTCCTGTTATTGCAATAATCGGCGGATCGCAGGGTGCGCAAACTATCAACAATGTCATTCTTGATGCTTTGCCTGATCTCGTCAAAAAGTATGAAATTATCCACCAGACTGGCGCAAAAAATTACAAAGAAGTTTCGGAAACTGCGGCAATTATTCTCGGCGACAATCCGGACGCAAAACACTATAAGCCATTTCCATTCCTCAACGATCTCGCAACAAAGATGACTGCAGGAGCGGCGGACATTATCATTTCGCGCGCTGGCTCCGGCCTTTTCGAAATTGCTAGCTGGGGCGTGCCATCTATCGTTATTCCAATTACGAAAACAAACGGCGACCACCAAAAGAAAAATGCGTACGCATATGCGCGAAACGGTTCGTGCGAAGTTATTGAAGAAATAAATCTCACATCCTCAGTTCTCGAAACAGCAATCAGCGACCTTCTGACCAGTCCCGAAAAATTGGCCTTTATGAAAAGAGCAACAGCCGATTTCTCTAAGCCGGGCGCAGGGCACGCTATTGCTGAGCAGGTTGTGAAGATTGCGCTCAGCCACGAAAGCTAGTCCAAAAACCTTATTTTTGTTATATTTTCTCTATGTCAGACTCTAAAAAAGTAGTTACTCGCTTTGCCCCAAGCCCAACAGGATACATGCACATCGGCGGCGTTCGGACCGCGCTTTTTGCTTGGGCGCTTGCTCGACAGAACAACGGAACATTTATTCTCCGAATCGAAGACACTGACAAGGAGCGCGAAGTTGAAGGCTCTATTCAGCAGATTATTGATTCGCTTAAATGGCTCGGCATAACTTGGGATGAGGGCGTCGACATTGGCGGACCAGCAGGGGAATACCTTCAGTCAAAACGTTTGGATAGCTACAAAAAATATGCAACACAGCTTTATGAAAAAGGCTTAGCGTATGCTGATCCGTATACGCCAGAGCAAGTTGAAGAGTTTCGCAAAAAAGCCGAAGCCGAGCATCGGCCATTTCTCTACCGCGATCATCGCCCATCCAACCCTCCAGCATGGGATGGCAGTCAGCCGCTTCGACTCAAAATCACAGATATAAAGCCTTCGCACTGGCACGATGCAATTCGCGGCGACCTTTCAGCTGGTCCAGAAGCGCTCGATGATTTTATTT
>DAORIR010000071.1:0-3097 GCA_035438605.1 Minisyncoccota bacterium | reverse complement strand
CTATCCGTTTGGTAGTATCCGCTTAGATCAAAAAGCCGGAACATTCTCTGTGCAGAGAAAATATATTGGTCAGCAGTATGATGCCGAGAATGGTTTGAGTTACCTTAATGCACGTTACTACAATCCAGCGATTGGAAGATTTATGAGTCAGGATTCAGAATTCTGGAAAACATCCCCAGATTGGTTACTAGATCCTCAGAACCAAAATGCATATGCGTATGCTAGGAATAATCCGATAAACTTAAGTGATCCTAGTGGAAACAGCGCGATTGGTAATGCGGTGCGTAACATTAAAAATGCCTTGTATAATTTATTGAGCAGCACCACTACTTACCAAGCTCCCGCTCCTCAGGTAAAAAACCAACTGCCAAAAACGGAAACACCCAAAACAGCAACATGGGACCCTCGCACAAATGAAAGAATTTCCCAACTCGATCCGCGTGTTCAACAACCTGCTATAAACTTTATTAATCAAACTGAAAGTGATTTAGGTGTTCAATTGAGAATCTCAACTGGCTACAGAAGTAATGAAGAGCAAAACAGACTCTATATGTCTAGTAGAACTAATCCACCTGGCCCATGGAGAACAAACGCAAAAGCAGGAGAGAGTTATCACAATTATGGTTTAGCTATAGATGTTGTTAGAATGAAAGACGGTCAGGCGGATTGGACTCCAGTGACAACAGATATTGCTAACATTGCCAAGCAGCAAGGTTTTGCGTGGGGAGGTGATTGGTCCGGCAATAAAGATTACCCGCATTTTGAAATGACATTTGGTCAACATTGGTCAGAATTAATGAAAACAAGATAATGAAAAAAAATATATCAATTCTCATAATTATAGTTTTATTAGCAGTTGGCATCATTGCATATAATAAACACGATAAAAATATTGCCATTAATTGTAGCTCGAATCAGTCAGAAATTGATTCGTATGTAAGTAAGGTTCTTGCTGAAAGTGGTAATTATATGGTTCAAGAAAATGAACTAAACAGACAAGCTACAGATGGCTCATATAGAAGAATTTTTACTGATAAAAATAATGATGTGGTTTTGATTGAAGACAAGCATTCCGGGGAAACAGGATTCAGAACAGTTTCAGTTATTCTTAAAGACAAAAAGGTGGTAAAGGCTATTGATGAGCTTACTAGTTATGAAATCCCGCCAATAGAGGATCCTGCCTCAGTTCCAACTATAACTAAAGATGAATTCTATGTCGTTAACAGTAGTATTTGTACATGGTACAAGGACGGTAAATTAACCGACCTGATAACCTCGCCAGAAAAGGAATACCTAAATGTCATTAACGGGATAATTCTAGATGCTGAAAATGTCGCAAGGGATGGTATAGATAGTGAATCTCAATAAAAGTGCAAAATTCGAGTCTAATAACAAAAATCGCCAATTAAGGCGATTTTTGTTATTAGAAGTTCGATAATCAAAAGGGTTATCCCTCTCGGTCTCTCGAACCTCGCACTAGCGTGTGACCCCGGCAGGAATCGAACCTGCATCTTGAATTCCGCAAACTCATGTCCTATCCATTGAACGACGGGGCCGTCTTTCTATAGGCGAAAGCGAATAGCTCGCGGAGATACTATACGCTAAACACCCCATTTCGTCTAGAATCCAAGCCTCTCCGCCACTGCATTTGCTGGCGGCTCTCTCAAGTCTTCCTTTGGAATGCGCTTCTCGAGTATTTCCTCAAGCTGCTCGATCGAGACGTGGTCTGCAATGTGGATGATGAGAATAGGCAAAAAGAAGCGATCTGTGCGCACGATCAGCAAATCTTGATCTTTGGCATTTTTGACGACCGCAAAGCCTTTCATCTTATTGTTTTTGTAGCTGAGGCCGCTGACAGTAATTTCTTTTTCATTGATATGGATCGATGTGTCATTCGGCTTGTTGAGGTTGGTATAGAAAAGCAATGCGCCTCCGAGAAGGATGAAAATGCCGAAGAGGGTATTGCCGACAAAAAATGCTGTACCCGCGCCGACGAGCGTAATGATGCCGATAGCCCAAAACCAATCGACGCTGCGGTCTTTGTGCGTTGCTGGCATGATCCACGTAATTTCTTGCATGTGATTATTTTACTACACTTTAATGACAAAAGCGCCCGATGATGGGCGCTTTTGCGGGGAAAACAAAACTTATGAGAGATGCTTTGAAACGAGCTTTGTCATTTCGAACATGTTGACCATCGCTTTGCCTCCGAAAACCTTTTTGAGGTTTGCATCAGCATTGATGTTTCGCTTGTTCTTTGGATCCTGAAGATCGTGCTTCTTGATGTAGACCCAGAGAGCTTTAACGACTTCTGAGCGAGGCATTGGGCCCTTACCGACAACGGCTGCGAGATCTTCGCTGATTGTCATAGGCTTCATGAACGCTGAATTCGCAGACTTTGCTTTTGGTGTAGTTGCCATAAATTGCTATTTATTGATTACTTAGTAATAACCCACATATAGTACCACGTTTTGGGGGCTGGCAAGGGGAAGGGGCGCTCTAAGAGGGGAAAACTGGCTTTATTGACAAAGAGGCATATTGTGTGCTATAATACAAACAAACCTCGTAAATTCACATAAAAATGATAGCAAATAAACGTTTACCTAAAATCTCTTTGGCTACTATAGTAGACCGAATAGTTATATGTCTTATGCCATTCGCATTGGTAGGTTTAATTCTCGAAGGCCTCGGGATAATAACTACTGATCTAGGTCCAAAGATTATATCGATGATCGCAGCAATTACATTAATGCTAAATATGTTTGTAGGGAACTACTTCACAAAAGCAAAGAATGAAAAAGATTCAGTGAAGTCTAATTGTTATGTAGCTATGCTCTCGCTATCTTGTATAGTTCCAGCCATGCTCATTGTTGACCTACTCGCTTTGCCTAGTGACATTAAGCATATGGCCATTCTAGTTATTGCTACATTCGTATGGTTAATAAACTGGAAAATCGAAAAGATGCGTTTAAAGCAGAATTAAAAGTAGTACATTGCAAAATGCCTGATCAATATGATCAGGCATTTTTTTATTCGTACCGCAGCGCATCGATCGGATTCTTTCTGCCAGCTTTGCGGGCAGGGTAGATGCCGAAGA
>DAORIR010000070.1:0-3219 GCA_035438605.1 Minisyncoccota bacterium | reverse complement strand
TTTGATATACTCTTATCACAATAGAGCTATAGTTTAGAGTTGTCGAATAAACATACTTTCATTGTATTTATAAGTTTGATCAAAAAAATCAATGAACGGTGTAATCAAATCACTCAAAGAAAAGGGTTTTGGCTTCATAAAGATTGAAGGCCAGGAAAAGGAACTTTTCTTCCACATGCGTGGACTCGTTGGTGTTTCTTTTGACGAACTCCGCGAAGGTGACGCTGTCACTTTTGACATGGAGGACGGCGAAAAGGGCCCTAGCGCAGTAAACGTCAAGCGTGCGTAATAGCCGCTAAACAAAAAGCCCTGTTTTACTTCGGTAATCAGGGCTTTTTGTTTGCCTGCTATACTATTGATATACTATTGACATTTATACATTTTTAGTATATAATACTGACGATAATATAACATTTCTAACCACAAAATAATAATTGTTATGAGCAAAAACACTATTGTTGTTTCAGGAATCTTCTACCATATCATGGCGGATGGCCGTGAAATATCAGAACAAAATGGAAAAATAGTCGGCATAAACGAAAACAGCCGTCTGACCATTACTGCTTCATTTGAAAACCGCATCATCTGCGGCATGGAAAAAGAAGAAAATAGTATCACTGTCTTGCAGCCAGAAAAATGGACTGACGCGACGATCAATACGAAAGTCAACAAACCATTCGCTCTCTGTGTTGCCGGCGAAGGCAAAATGCTCATGATGCAAGTTGCTATCATGCAGGACAATGAGGGCTTCCACTTGGTGGAAGAAGTAGATGCTGAATTTGTTCTTGATGAGCAAAACTATATCCACGGCATATCGAACAATACTGCCATTGGACGCATCAAGAGGTATGTTTGTCTATTTATGAAAGAATTCAACTTCGACTTCTCGTCGGAGAAAATGAATGCTCTTCTGGCAAAAGCGTAAGTAATTTATGTAAATGAGAAGCAAACAGCTGTACCACATGTGGTGCAGCTGTTTTTTTATATAAAATTTTTAAGCGATACTTGTCCTTTCGAGAGAATATAAAACGGCTGGTGCTTCAAGGATTTTGCTGACTTGCTCGCACAGGCTGCGAATGTATGTGCCCGAGGAGACAGTAAGTGTAAGAGTAATGAGCGGAATTGCTTCGGGCAAAACTACTTTTGACCACGAGCCGATTATTTCTGGCTGGCGGAAATCGCCAGTTACCAAACTACAGACGAGGCCAACCCTGACGAGTAGATCGATAGAGCTGATTGTTTTTATTTCCACAAAATCGCATGAGTGAATCTTTACATCTCGGTTCGGCCTCTCGACATCATTCCCCTCTCGCGCATGGACAAAGAGTGGCTTGCCGTCGACTGGCTTCGAAGAATAAGCTGGGTACGTTTGATTTGAGATTTTTTTTATTTCTTCTAAAAGGTTTCCTATTTTTTCCTTAATCTTTTCTTCATCTAAAGTTGCTACGATTTGTTTGGGCTCGGCGATATCTATCGTAAGCCCAAGCAAATCTCCAGTGTCAGTCGAGACACCAAGAGCAAAAGTCGCGACGTAGGTTTTGTCGTGCTTAAGGTAGGCATCCTTTTCATGAACCTTGTCGCCAAAGAGAAAAAGCATCTCGCCTTCGGCCGCAGGATCGAGCCGGCCAGCATAGGTAGCTGTCAGGTCTGCATATTCAGGGTTTTCAGCCTTGAAGCGGTTGAGGCATTCGAGAGGCGTTTCGCCGAGGTTTTTATTGGCTTTTCTGACTAATTCCATAGGAAAACTATACATTATTTGACCTATTTGGCCATAATCGCTGCTAGTTGACTCAGCCTACTATATCGGGTAGAATAGCGAAGCAGTAAACACTCCTAGATGAGCCCCGATTAAAGGGAGGGTTATACTCATAATCATTTGAAAGAACGAACAAACAATGCAATACGAGCCAGAGAAGTTCGAGTTCTGGGCAGTGAGGGTGAAAACCTAGGCATTATGCCGACGGAAGACGCAATCAAGTTGGCAAAAGACCGTGGAGAAGACCTCATTGAGATCAATCCGCAAGCGGTACCGCCAATCTGCAAGATCATGGATTTCGGCAAGTATCTGTACCTCGAGAGCAAGAAGGCCAAAAAAGCCAAAGCAGGCGCCAAGCCAACGGAAACGAAGGCTATCCAGATCAAAATCGGAACTGGCGACCACGACTTGGAACTCAAGGCTAAGACTGCCTCGACATGGCTATCAGAAGGACACAGAATCAAAGTGGAGCTGTATCTCTCTGGCCGCGCAAAGTACATGGATGAGAAATTCCTCAGAGAACGCCTCGAAAGAGTGCTTAAGCTCATAACGACGAATTTCAAAGTCTCAGATTCGTTCAAAAAGAGCCCGAAAGGCTACATCGTTACTATCGAAAGGGATAAGAAGCCACAGGCTTAACACATTTATGATGAAAACCAACAAATCATTCAGTAAAAGACTCAAAGTCACTAAAAATGGCAAGCTTATTGGCCGCAAGCCTGGCTTCAACCACTTCAACGCTAAGCAGTCTCGCTCAACACAGCTCGCTGGCCGCAAAGGCGTCGCTTTCGTTCTCAAGAACAAAGCCCGAAGCCGAATGCTCCCAAATAGCTAGTTTATTTCAATTATTTATTTTTAACTAATTCACCTATATGCCAAGAGTAAAAGGAGGCGTACATGCCCTCAAACGACGCAGAAAAATATTAGGCCGAGCAAAGGGTTTTCGCTTTGGCCGCGGAACTAAGGAAAGCGCAGCTCGCGATGCCCTTTCGCACGCAGGAGCTTACTCTTTCGCTCACCGCAAGGACAAGAAGTCTGATCGCCGACGCCTCTGGCAGGTAAAGATCAACGCTGGTTCACGCGCTGAAGGTATCTCATTTTCAAAACTTATGGGCGCCCTCAAGAAGAAGAACGTTGGCCTCAACCGAAAGATCCTCGCTGAACTCGCTGAGTTCCGACCAGAGACTTTCAAGAAAGTCATCGCTCACGCTAAGTAGCCCCTCGCAGCAAGTCTGCAAAATAAATCCCCTCTCACGAGGGGTTTTATTTTGCTATTTCCGTCGTCGAACGTAGAGATATCTATATATCATCAAAATGATAAACAAGAATATTCCGGCGCTCACTCCAAACCACAAATGTCCGGTAAAGAGATCTGTGCTCGAAACCATGTAGACGATAATGAACGGAATAACGACACAAGCCGCAAGATTGAAGAAATTCATAATCGAGAGAAGCGTCGACTT
>DAORIR010000069.1:0-3269 GCA_035438605.1 Minisyncoccota bacterium | reverse complement strand
ATCTAAGCGGATACTACCAAACGGATAGTAATCCATCAACTCTTCAACAGTACCGCCGGAATTAGTAACAACATTTGAGCCCGTAAGCTGATCAACGTGATCGTAGTATACAGAGGCGGTTCCTGAAACTTTATTAACTGTCGCCACCAATTCCCCGCTTGGAGTAAAGATAGTTTTTACTTCAGTCGTACCGTTAGCATTGTAATACTTGGATGGAATGTGGGTGTTGGTTGTTCCGTTATAAGTACGCACGCGCTGTCCATTATGGTCATATGAGTATACGATCGTCGTACTACCAACAACAGACTGTGCAAGACGATTATTATATGTCCACGTATTAGTCATTGAAGGCATCGAGTATGCTCCGATCGTTGCAAATGTGCTTGGGCTATTTTGGTTATTGTATTCAGTTTTAAGCCAGTCTACGCTGCGGGCAACGCTCGAGATATGAACTTCGTCGACATAGCCATTGATCCCCGTTCCGCCTTGATAGCTATCACCGATGCCGAAACCATTTGTGCCGTCATAGTTGCCGATCGTCGTCGATGCAGCGATCGTGTCCTGCAACACATCGTTGATGTAGAACTTTACGTTTGAACCATCATACGTCATCGACAAGTAATACCAGGTGGTATTTGAGAGAGATGTAATGTTGGCGTACGGCCAGTAGCTTGTCGTGCCGTTTGTCATGTGACCAATCAAGGCGGTGTCAGAGCTCGTATCAAACTGAATACCCCATGGACCCCATGGATCATTGTCGTCCTGACCAAACCAAAATGGTTTTGCATAATCAGGCTGTGCGCCATTTCTCTTGAACCATCCGGAAACCGTAAGCTGTGCTGTTGGCTTGATCGAAGAAGCGTTGGCGAGTGTCACGCGATCACTTCCGCCAGTGAGGTCGCGACCATCGCCAATTTTTCCGCTTGTGCTGTTTGCAGAACTGTAGTTCGTTCCGTTGTTAGCATTTGATGTTGAGTCGGCAAGTGAATTATTCAAATGAAGCACTGCTTTAGTGTTTGCATCCAGAAAAATGTCGCAAAATTTTTCAAATGCAAAAAAACGTTGCAGCAGCAACGTAAAAATGAATAGTGGCGACGACAAAAATAGCGTCGCTAAAGTCAAAAATTATAGATCAGCAAATTTTTTCCTGAACGACTCGACGCGCTTTTTCTCGGTAATATCGTCGAGCATCTGAATATAGAAAATGCTGCCGTTGTGGCAAACCGGAAAAACTGTTGTGAGCAGATTGAACAATGTGCCGTTCTTTCGCTTATCGATGATCTTGTCAGTCTGGAACATCTTCCCTGCTTTGAGCGCCGCAAACATTTCTTTGTATGTTTCAACGGGTGTTTGTCCGCTTTTGAGAATGCGAGGATTTTCGCCGCGAACTTCTTCAAGCGAATAGCCGAACTGTTCTTCCCATACCGCATTTACATATTCGATCTCAACCTGTTCGTTGGTAATGATGACCGGCTGCGTCGAAGCATCTGCAAGCATGCGGAAAAGCCCGAGGCTTTGGGCTGGATCTGCAGTCTGCTTACGCAACCTATTTTCTTTTTTGAGCGCATTGAGGCGAGGCAATGTTTCTTTCATCGTTTCCTCGAGTCGCTTCATATTGGCGAGAATTCGATCAGGGTTTTCCGCGACCCAGTATTTGTACCTTCGCATGACGTAGAAAGTCACTAGCCCGTCTTTGAGGAGCTTGTCGAGGGCGAGCTGCACGCTCGTTCGGGGCATTTTCACCTTATGGGCGACATCAGAAACATGGCATTCGCCCAAGCTCAAAACGGCTAAGTAGACCTTTGCTTCCTTCGCCGTATAGCCGAGCTGTTCAATTACTTTTTGGGGTTGCATAAAGTTGTTGCAAAGTAAGAGAAATAGTGTTGTTTTGAGTTTAGACCTGAGGTGGCGAAATGTAAAGGCTGTTTGCGGATAATGAAAATAAGCATACAATTTACGTATGAATTCGACTACAAAAAACCTCGTCGTCATTATTATTTTTATTGCTCTTGCTATAGGTGTTCACTTAGCTTTTAAAAAAGTAGTTATCGAAGATAAACCTGTTGAAGAAACGACAAGCCTCAAGCTCTACTACTACAATCCGGCAAATGACCAAGGCGTAGGCGGCGTGCAGTGCACTCGAGCCGGACTTGTTGCCGTTGATCGCAGAATACCGAAAACGACAATGCCGCTCACTGAAGCAATCAAGCTGCTCTTGCGAGGAGAAATCACTGCTGAAGAAAAAGCACAGGGCGTAACGAGCGAATTTCCTTTGCCTGACGTAAACCTCATCAGCGCTACTGTCAGCGACGATGGAGTCGCGACTCTCACTTTTAGTGATCCAAACGGCAGACTCGGAGGCGGATCATGCCGAATTGCTATTCTCTGGGCACAAATCGAAGCCACAGCCAAACAATTCCCGACAGTACAATCAGTCAGATTTTTGCCGGAAGAACTTTTCCAGCCCTAAGACCGCTTTCTCTTTTTACCTTCAAAAATAATGCCAGTCATGGTTGCATTCACGACGATCATAACGATCGAGTGAAGCATTGTTGCAATGTTGTAAGCCTGCAATGAAAACAGCATGAGAATATGTCTGAGGACATTCGCTCCGTAGAGCGCAGGACTTTCTGTGCTTGGGTTTGCATACGTCTTTCGGAGTGTCGGAATAAAGGCGACGAGATCAATGCTCACTGCGACAATAACTGAAATCGTCGGATCTTTGGTAAGCGCCCACGGAATAAGTCCAAGCAGCGCAATGACGAGAAAAACAGTGTCGATCTTGCGGATATGCTTGAATCCGTATTTGAGCGAAAAGAAAAAAATGATGATCGTAAACACTTCTGCGGCAGCAGTCGGCAGCGCGCCGATCCCCGCACCTTTGGCGACTTGCCCAAAAAAGATGATGCACGAAACAATAGACCAAATGAGCCAAGTATACGGATGCGGCTGAACCTTCTTCTTGATGACATCGATCAAATACGGCACATTGCCGGCAATAGCGAGTGTGGCTGCAATAATGGCAAGCGTCTCTTTCATGAGGATATATTGTAACATTTAAGAGTAGGTGTATACTCGAATCATATTTTGAAGCTGTAAATAATGTCTACATTTGATGAAATAAAAATGTGAGCCCAAGGTTGAACTAGAAGAATCAGACCATCAACTTTCAAAAGACTTTCATGGCGGCATTTCTGAGGAAAAGGCTTTGGAGATATTCAAAAAATTAATTCATAGTTAAGGTGATTATAAAAATTAATGTAAAATAC
>DAORIR010000068.1:0-3294 GCA_035438605.1 Minisyncoccota bacterium | reverse complement strand
AAAAACTCATCGACGACAATGTCCTCATGAAAAAGGGCAGCCGCGGTACGCGTGTCGGTACGGTCCAGAAATTCCTGGTGGAATACGGCATCAAACTCTCTATAGACAACGACTACGGCGACTCGGTCGTGGCGGCGGTCAAAAAATTCCAGTCCGAACAAAAACTCTCAGCCGACGGCCAGGCAGGACCGGGGACGTACAAGAAGATGATCGAGTGGTTGGCGAACAATTAAGATGGATTTCACTGTAGAGAAATTCAATGAAGTAAAGCGAGACGCTGAAGATTTCTACGAAAAACTAGGCGCTATTCGTTGTCCTTATCTGGACGGAGATGTGCATTTTAATAGAAAGGGATTTGATCATCTTATCTTCAAAGGTTTCAATCGAACTCGCCCTATATAAGATCAGTTTGCTCGATTAAGGCACTTAAGACTGGCGCCTGAAATCATTCGCAATTCAAAAACATTACAAGGGTTTTGGAGAACGCAAAAACTCGAGCGTATCAAGCAGAACGAAAAATGGCAGAAGATATTGAAAGCAGTCACTTACTATGAATTTATTGCCGTCATGGATTCACATGGTTCTCGTGTTCGGATGAAGGTTGTCATTAAACATGTCGAAGGTTCGGAAAGGCACTTTCTAAGCATTATTCCATTTTGGGGAATCAATAAGCAGTCGGGCGAGCGCCTTATTCATAGTGGGAATCCAGAGCAAGATTGAAACAAAAAATCCGCCTTTGGCGGGTTCTTTGGTAGGCATTTGGCTGCAGTTTAATTATAACCGCGAGAGATCCATAGACCTCACAAATGCCTAACCTTATTATATGCCTTTTTGTCAGAAAAATCAAGGCCTAAAATAGCTTAAAAAATAGTGCTACAATAATTCACATGAATTCGGCAGATTACCACCTTAATGGCTACGCCATCGGCGCATTCGCTGACAACGCTGAGCGTACAAAACTTCTCTCTATTATCAGAGACATTCACGCGGGTACGGTGCGGCCTGGTTTTGAGATGCAGCAGAAGTACAAGATGAGTAGCGACTTGAAGCCGAACGTCTATCAGTACGATCCGGTGTTCGTCGACATTCTTTTCTCCAACAATATTCCAGAAGTCTTGAAGAGCGTGACGGGGAAGGATTTGGTGCTCGCCCACGTGCAATTGCGGATTTCATTTCCTGAAGGCGGCAGCTACATGTCGTGGCACCGAGACACACACGTCTATGGCGGGCAGATCGTCGGGAACATTCCGCCGGTGCACAAGATCATTTTTTATCCGACCGTCGATGGTGTGACTGATGCGCGGCTGAAAGTCGTACCGGGAAGTCATCGGTTCGTTTTTGGGAACAAGTATATCGATTTCATTTCCGCGCTCCTCGGGAAAAAGAAAACCATTTCCGCATCTGACAGCGAATACCTGCTCTTCAATACCGAACTCTTTCACCATGTCGTGCCGGAACATAACCAGAAAGGTTCCTTTAGACTTATCTATTCATTCTGCGAAAAAGAGCAGTTAAAGAATTATGAAGGTCAGGAGGAGTTGTTTGAGATGTATCAGAAACGGATGATATGAAAAAAGTTTACATAGTCCACGGGTGGGATGGAAGTCCGGATGAACCGTTGTTCGTTTGGCTCGACAAGGAATTGTCCGCGCGTGGGTATGTTGTTGAGCGTTTGGCGATGCCTGATCCGAAAAAGCCGGCGATTGAGCCGTGGCTCCAAAAATTGAGAGAATCGACTAAGTGTGATCCCGAAACTATATTTGTCGCTCATAGCGTTGGTTGCCAAGCAGTGATGCGATACCTGGAAACCGTTCCAGGAGAAACCAGGATTGCCGGTATGGTCTTGCTCGCGCCGTGGATGAAGCTGGATCAAACGACGATTGAAGAAGAAGGTGAGGAGGTAATCGAGATCGCGCGGCCGTGGATGGAAACGCCAATTGATTTTGAGAAGGTTAAGATGATCGCCGGCAAAGTTTTTGCGATCTTTTCTGACAACGATGTCTTTGTCGAACTTGATCAAAAGGAATTTTTCGAAGAGAAACTCGGTGCGGAAACTATTGTGGAGCATGAGAAGGGTCACTTCGGTCCAGCAGATGATATTTTCGAATTACCGTCGGCATTGGAATCAATTCTCAAGCTATGAAAACATCGGCGATGTATTCCTTACCTCTTCAAAAAGAAGATTTTTCTCTTGCAGTAAACGATCATAAAACAGAAAAGACGAAACATGCCGTCGATTTCGATATGGAAATTGGTCGACTAGTGTTGGCGGCGGCTGATGGGAAGGTTGTCGAAGTCTATGTAGAATCAAGCGAAGGCGGCAGTGAGGAGAAATATAAAAACAATATCAATCAGTATACGAATCGCATCACGATCAAGCATGCAGACAATGAGTATTCGCAATATGCGCACCTTGCATATCAGAGTGCAAAGGTAAGAGTTGGCGACACAGTGGTACGTGGACAAGAAATCGCTTCGAGTGGCAACACAGGATACTCGACGCAACCGCATCTGCATTTCCATGCCATGGCTTTAACTAAAGACAAAAAAGATTGGTACAGTTTGGAAATTATTTGGCAAGAAGAATTTAAAATCAAAACAAAAAATAATTCCTAAAAACTTTTTCCAAAACAAAATAAAAAGTTATCCACAAGTTTCGCGTAATAAAATTGTTTCTGCGCGCGAGATGTAAGATAATTTAGTCATAGCAGACAACTTTTTTCGAAAATATTTTTTGAAAAATATGTTTGGTCGGAGTTGTCACACGTTTTATAAAAATAATGCTCAAACAAATGGCAAAGAAAAAAGCTAAGAAGAAAGCAGCAAAGAAGACTGCGAAGAAGTCTGCAAAGAAATCTTCGAAGAAGAAGACTGCAAAGCGCCGCCGATAGTCGTACTATCTGCCTTGTAACGAAACTCCCGCCTCGCGGGATTTTCGTTTTTATGGTAATCTGGGTGCCATGTCCATGCTATCTAGCATCAAGTCCATATTCGGGGACGAGAATTCCTCATTTTTGAAGCGCGCCGACGGCATCGTCCAGGCGGTCAATGCTCTGGAAGCCGAAGTTTCGGCGCTCCCGACCGAAAGCTTGCCAGGCAAGACCGCCGAGCTCAAGGCTCGCATTGCGGCTGGTGAGACGCTCGACAGTGTCCTCCCGTATGCCTTTGCGCTCGTCCGCGAAGCCGCCAAGCGCACTCTTGGCCAGCGGCATTTCGATGTCCAGCTCGTCGGCGGCTACGCGCTCCACTCGGGCCATGTCGCCGAGATGAAGACTGGTGAAGGCAAGACGCAGG
>DAORIR010000067.1:0-3343 GCA_035438605.1 Minisyncoccota bacterium | reverse complement strand
GATTGCAACTTGCGGGAATTGCTTGCGGATCTGATGGAGCGGCATGGCGCGAGTCATGCCGAGTTGCTTGGCTTCGTAGCTCGCTGCAGTCACGATGCCTCGCTCGAGGCCAGTGACAACAGGCTTGCCTTCGAGGTCTGGTCGAAGGGCGATGGTGCAGGCCGCAAAGAAAGC
This sequence comes from Minisyncoccota bacterium, assembly GCA_035438605.1. Lineage (GTDB taxonomy): Bacteria > Patescibacteriota > Minisyncoccia > Phycocordibacterales > UBA9973 > JAGOSA01. The sequence continues at coordinate 3,169 of DAORIR010000067.1, read as the reverse complement.
GTCACCATCAACATGCAAAAATGTGCGTTCTTTTTTCATATAATTTGTTTTCAAAAAATTGATAACTACTTCTGCAAAACCTTTCTACAAAAATTCCACAAGCTTTCGCGCATATTTTCTTTTACTGTCTTCTTGCCTAGTCTTGCTCGCACTTCGTTTTTGTCTCTTATATTGTTGACGATGTAAGTATGGTACATATATTTTTTTAATATTTTCTAATAACTGCTTTAACTACTGCTTCAATTTCGAGATCTTCTGTTGGCCGAAATGGTTTGTATCTAGTGTTGGCGGCTTCGAGGTAGTAGCCTTGTCTGTCTTGTCGTAAGTATTTCATCGTGTAGCCTCCGTCGAGTCGGGCGATAACTATTTCTCCGAGCTTGGCTTCGCGCCGGCGCTCTACTATAACGACGTCTCCTTCTTTGATTCCTGCGTCTTTCATTGAGTCGCCTTTGACTGTGAGCATGAAAGTAGATTCCGGTTTTTCGATCAGCCATTCGTCGAGCGAGAGTGCGTCTGCCATATCTTCTTCGGCTTGTGTCGGAAATCCGGCTTCGATCAATCCGAGCTTGCGAACTCCTGAGAACATTCCGCCCGGAACGAGTGAGCCGTTCGCGCTCTTGCCGAGGATGCCGAGATCGATGAGCTTGTCGGCAAGTCTGACTGCAGCTTGGCTCGACGCGTAGCCGGCCATCTTGGCGAGTTCTCGATACGACGGCATGCGTTTTTCCTTCTTGAAGAAGCGCTCTAATTTAGTTTTGATACCTGTGATATCCATATAAAGAGTATATGTGAACGCTTGTTCACAAGCAATAGAATAGCCTGTGGATAAAGGAAAATAGCCCTATTGACTTTTAAGTTAAATGGTAGTATAATACTAGTAACCTTAAAAACATAATAAAATGACTAAGAAAGTTACTGACTACACGCAGCTCACGATAGCTTGCACAATCATCGCATTTGTAACTGCATTTATATTGAATGCGCTGCACATAGTTTCGAAGGAAACAATGTACGCAGTCCCCGTTGCAACAAGCATGACAATTCTCATGATTATCTTCCTGCGGGAAAATAAATTCATGAAATCAAACATCGCTGATTCCGCTCTCGCTTATGTAGTATTTTTGGCTCTAGGCGTTTGCCTTGCCGCATTGTTCATTCTTGAGCACTATGACTCATCAGTAAGCTACAAAATTGGAGATGCGGCATTCGTAGGAATACCAACTCTCTCATTGATTGCTGGCCTGTTTCATACAAGATACAGCATCGCTGTTAATGCAGCAGTAAGTCTTCTTCTGGTTTACAGTGGAATACAATCTGTAGATCATTATCTTGCTACGATAGGAATGCTATCAATAGCTACGTTACTATCGCTGCTTATAAGATTTATCTTTGCTACCAGATGGTCTACATTAGGTAAAAACAAAGTAAGCGCATTCTAAGCTAAAATCTTTGAAGTAAAACGAAAGCCCGTATCCAATTTGGATAACGGGCTTTTTCTTTTGTTGCTCTTAGCTGCGAATTATGCAGCAAGGTTTTTTCTTTGTGCAACAAGTGCATCGTACCTTTCGCGGATGTACGCAACCATTGCATCGAGTTCACCTTCGCGGCGTGGCAGGATGAGATCAAACTTTTCCGCATTGTCGTGAATCAGCTTCAATTCTATTGGCGCTTTTTTCAAGCGCATTTTTGTTGATTCATCGTCGTCATGTCCGCGACTCTTGATGCTTTCCAAAAGCATTTCCTCGTTGGCAGTGAGCGCAACAACAATGACATTTTTGCCGAGCATGTCGACAAGATTGAGGGCTCCTGCAACATCAATGTCGAGCAAAGAAATTTTCCCTTCAGAAATAATGCGAGTTATTTCCGACAAAAGCGTTCCATAAAAAATACCAGGGTAAACTTCTTCTGTTTCAATAAACAGCCCCTGTTCCTTTTTTTGATGAAATACTTCATTGGTATAGAACCAGTAGTCTTTGCCATTTTCCTCATTAGGTCTTTTGGCGCGAGTATTGGCCGAAACGGAAAATCCGTATTTCGGATCAGTCTTCAGGATTCCATTTTTGACTGCTGTCTTTCCCACTCCTGATGGGCCACAAATAATGAGTGGATATATACCAGACAGCATTTCGGGCGTAATGATGTTTGTTTTCATTTGTTTTTGTTTTGCGTAACAATATCATATTATTTTGCATTGTCAAAGGAAGGCTATTTTGCTAGGATAGCGGCATAATGATCAGGATTTTATCCATAGAAACCTCTTGCGACGAAACAGCGATTTCAGTGATCGAAGCTGACGGCGGAACGCTTTCGCCGAAGTTCACTGTTCTCGGCAACGCTCTTGCAACGCAAGCTGAACTCCACTCTCAGTATGGTGGCGTTTTCCCTATGGTTGCCAAGCGCGAGCACGGGCGCGTCATTACGGAACTCATGGGCCGCGCTTTGACCGAAGCCAACGTTTTGTCGATGGGCAAAATTGAAGCCAAGCGACAAGCCGAAGCTTTGTCGATGCTTGATCGCGAACCGGAAGCCAAAGAAAACCTCGCTTACTTTTTCCAAAACTATGGTATTCCAAAAATTGATTTGATTTGCGTCACAGCTGGACCCGGTCTTGAGCCGGCGCTTTGGGTTGGTATTTCTTTTGCGCGTGCGCTTGCTGTTGCGTGGAAAAAGCCGATTATGCCGGTCAATCATATGGAAGGACACATTGTTTCGATTCTTCTGCAAACGACGCAGGACAATGGCGCAAAAAATGAGGCTGACGAATATTCATATAAAATGCCAAAAGTTTCTTTCCCAGCAATTGCTCTCCTCGTTTCTGGCGGACACACTGAAATTCATGAAGTGAAGTCGTGGAACAATTACAAACTGCTCGGAGCAACGAAAGACGATGCGATAGGCGAAGCGTTCGATAAAACTGCGCGATTGCTTGGACTTCCATATCCGGGCGGACCGAAAATTTCGGCTTACGCAAAAGAAGCTCGCGAGAATAATGAAAAAGGCCTTGGCGCAAATATGCCGAAAGTTGAACTTCCTCGACCAATGCTTACGTCTGGCGACTTTAACTTTTCTTATTCAGGACTTAAGACGGCTGTGCTTTACCTAGTGCGCGACGCAGAGAAGGCACTTGAGAAAAAAGATAAAAGCAAAAAAGCTGTTTCAGCAAAAACAA
>DAORIR010000066.1:0-3350 GCA_035438605.1 Minisyncoccota bacterium | reverse complement strand
ATTCTTTTTGCGCGCGTTTATTACACTTGCGAGCTATAACAATTTTATTGACGTAAGTGTCGTGAAATTAGGGTGGGTCATGGTCCGAGATGTTGCAAACATGTTCTTCATTGTCGGACTTCTCGTTATTGCGTTTGCGACTATTCTTGGATTTGAGAGTTATGAATGGAAACATGGATTGGTAAAGATTGTCCTCATGGCAATCTTGATTAATTTTAGTAATTTGATAGCCCAGCTTGTCATTGATGTAGCACATATTTTTACGATCACATTCCTGAATGCAGTGTCCGCGACTGCTGGTGGGAATCTTATTACACTGTTCCAAATGGATAAGATACTTGCTCTTGCCTCGGGCGCTCCTGATGCACTGGGTCAGACACGGCAAGTCGCAAGTCTCACTCTATTTGCTGGAAGTGTGCTTGCATTTGTATTTGCACTTCTTGCGGCACTCACAATTGGCGCATATCTGGTAGTCATGGTGTTCCGTATTGTAATGCTCTGGGCTCTTATTGTTCTTTCTCCTCTTGCATTCATGCTCTATGCAGTTCCAAAGGGTGAGGATTATGCACATGAATGGTGGAGTGAATTTAGCAAACATGTAATTGTGGCGCCTATCATGGTCTTTTTCCTGTGGCTTGCATTTGCAACGCTCGGTACAGGTCAGATCATTACTGAGATTCAAAAAGACCCGAATGTAATCCAATTGAATTCTTCAGGTGAAGCAGAGCAGACAGTTACCGTGCTCGAAATTTCCACGTGGGAGAATTTTGCCAGTTTCCTTTTGGCAATTGGCTTTTTGTGGGTAGGTATCAAGAAGACTGAAGAAACAGGTGCTACCGGAGCCGGACTTGTGGGAAATGCGATTGATTTTACCAAGAATGTAGCAACTATTGCGACGGGATATGCTGCAGGCAGATGGCTAGTGGGTGGTGCAATTGAAGGAACTAAAGCGAATATTCCTATTATTGGAACCAAGTCTTTGGCTCGAAAAGCTACGATGATCAAAGGCGCTTTCAATACTGCTAAAACAAAGTCAGCAATGAGAAGAGATGTGAGAGTGCAAGATTGGGAAAAGGAATATAAAAAAGCTCGTGAAAGTGGAAATACGTGGGGTGCTTTGAAGTTTGGTGCCTTGCGCTTTGGTCTCGGATCTCTTTTGGCATCAGACAAGAAGAAAGATGCAGTTGCTGGAACCTGGGAAGAAATGGCGCACTACGCTGATGAAGAGCATGAGGCTCGAATTTCGAATAGTGGTACATTGGGTGGTAGTAAAAAAGATGAACAACGCATACGAACTGAGATTGCTGTTGGTCTGAAAGAGGCAAAGGGTAAACAGAAAGAAGCAGAGGGACATCTTAAATTAATGGACGACAAACAAGTTCATGATGATTTAAACAAAACTGCTGAAACACAAACTCTATCTCATAAAGCAGAGGAAAGATTGCATGCTGAAGAAGAGGCTCATCACTTGCACACAGAAGATGAAATGCGTTCAGAAGGTGAAAAAGAATTAAAAAAATATTTTGATGAAGAAAATAAAAAAAGACAAAAAAATGGGCAAGCAAAAATGACTCTACAAGAACGGGATGCATTTGCGCGTAATAATTTTCGAGATTTTAAAGGTGCTGCAAAATATGCCGCTCTTTCCAGAGGTTTGAAGGGAATGCAGGCACGAAACGAGAGGTATGAAGAAGCACTCCAAGATGAAGAGAAAGCAAAAAAAGAGAAGGAAAAATTAAAACAAAGTAGAAAAAATGCTGATTTTAAGTCGTATGATGAACGTGCTACTAAAGCTGGCTTGAAGTATGAAAGTACTAAAGGTGTGTATGATACTCAGGCAAAGAAGGGCAGCGCTGAAGAGTTTGAAAAATTAATGAAGGTTAATAGCTTTAAAGCTGAACAAGAGGAGCAGGCAATATTAGCTGCTCGAGTAAAATCAATGGAAGATGAAAAAAATGCTCAAAAAGAAATGCTATTGTTAGGACAAATTCGAGATTTATTGGAGAGGGGTGGGTTTGATCAAGCTATTGAAGCTCAGGTTGGTGTTGAGATAGCAAAGGGGCGTGCCGATACCCTGAGAGAGCAAAGAATATTAACCGAAAAGGATGCGCAGGGGCGTACTGGTAAGTTTGATGTCTTACTTGAAGAAGGAGCTGAACTTGAAGCGCGGAAAGAGCAGGTTGAGATTGATAAAAGTAGAAAACTTGCAGAAGAAAAAGCTAAAGTATATGAAGGTCAGGGTGATATAGAGCGTGCTCAAGCAATACGTCAACAGGTTGAAGCTCAAATACTTAAAAAAGCACAAGAACTTAATCAAAATTTGACCTTTAACCAGAAACGTTCCGCAGAAGATGTCGCTCTTCAGGGTATAGTTAGGCTTCGCAATCTCCAGAGTCAGCGTCCTTTGACTCAAAAAGAACAAAGTGAACTTGATCAGGCTTCATTACGGCAACGCGCGAGAATGCTTTCAAATATTGCTGATGGAGGTGAAACTTCAGTTGCAACTCGAGCTCAGGCCGCAAAAGCACTTGGTTTTGATGAGGTTACCCCAGATAATGTACAAGAAATTGAATTGAGACGTGCGTTGGGTATACATAAAAATCAATTAGGCCAGAATGGTCGTTTATATAATGTTTATGATTTACAGCGTGAATTTAAGCAATCTCTTGGTGCGGGATATGACATGTACATGACTCGATTTATTGCAGCCCAGAAAACAGCTGCTGGAAAAGGTGATTTAACAGGTGTTGCTGTTGCAACTGATAGAGTAAAATCTGATGGTAGTATGCAAAATGATTGGACGACTGAGTCTGAACAGATTGATGAAGGAGAACTGGGTGACGCTTTAAGAAAATATTTTTCAGCAGACATGTCTGCTGAAGCTGGGTTGCTTGGTTTTGCAGAAGAGAAAAATATCGATAGTAAGGGTAATGCTGGCGTAAGGAAGCTTGGTCATAAGGGAAATCAAATATTTAAAAATGTATTACGAGGTAAAACTGCTCGATGGTTTGATCAGAAACAATCATTCCGAATTACCGATCAGATGAATGACATAAAATTAGATATAGACGCTGATCCTCTTGTGCGAGCAGCTGAGACAGAGCGTTTTAATGATTTCTTGGATACGATTAATCAGGTAAAAAGTTCTCTTTCAGAGGATGCCTTTGATCGAAGTAAACAGGCGTGGGAAAGTTTTTATAAAACTATGAGAGAATTCGCAATTGAAAGTAATAAGCTGGATGACTATGATCGCGCAATGGTTTACCCACGAAATCCTTAAAAAAGATAGTTTCAAATAATAGATTGTATATGGTTTTGAATGCGTCGCTAAAGAAAAGTATAAATGATTT
>DAORIR010000065.1:0-3453 GCA_035438605.1 Minisyncoccota bacterium | reverse complement strand
GAAATTGAAGAATGACAGCGGCGCAAATCCAGATGCAGAAAGCGTCCATCTTTCAGATTGGCCAATTGCTGATGTCGTCAATGATGTTGTTCTTTCTGACATGGAACGCACTCGCGCAATCGTCGAGAAGGCACTTGCTGCTCGCCAAGAAAATAAAATTCCGGTTCGCCAGCCGCTCTCAAAACTTACGATTTCGGAAAATCTGCCGGCAGATTATTTTGACGTCATGAAAGAGGAACTCAACATCAAGGAAATTGTTGTCGACGAATCGTTGCCGAAAGGCGAAGTTGTTCTCGAAACAGAAATCACGCCAGAGCTCCGTGCCGAAGGTGTCGTTCGCGAACTCATGCGCGCAATGCAGGACATGCGAAAAGCGGCAGGGCTTACGCCTTCTGATGTCATTACTCTCACAATCGAAAGCGATGAGCAGGGAACGCAGCTGATCGAAACATTTGCTGATGATATCAAGAAAACAGTTTTGGCTGAGCGAATTAACTTTGGCGCGAACGATGGAGAAGAAGTGAAGATAGGCGACCAAGTGTTTAAAGTTAAGATTGAGAAATAGTAAAAATGCATGAACCACATCCACCACACCGAAGCCATTGTCCTTGGCGGCTACTCGCGCGGGGAAGCAGACAGGCAGATTGTTCTCTACACAAGAGACTTGGGTTTGGTGCGCGCGGATGCGAGGGGATTCAGGAAGCCGACATCAAAGCAGCGCTTTGCGCTCCAGCCGTACATGGTTGCTCAAGTTGACTTGATTGTGACGAAGGCCGCGTATCGCGCGGGGAGCACAGATTTGATTTTGAGCCTTGGCTCGCTCGATATGGCAACGCTCACGGCATTGCATCGAATTGCAAGCTTGGTGCGGCGTCTCGTTCCAGAGCAAGAAAAAAACGAGCCGCTTTATGAGGCTATCACAGAGGTCATCAATTTTCTCTCAATAAAAAATCAGGCCACAGATATTGCATCTCTTGAGCTTCTAGCGGTTTTCCGCATTCTCTTTTACCTTGGCTATGTCACAGATAGCGGCGAAAAAAGCATATTGGAAGCGCCGATAACGCCAGAATTGCTCGTCCAAGTGGCGCTCCGCCGCGAAGCGCTTACCAAAGAAGTGAATAAAAGCCTCAAAGAAACGATGCTATAGGCCATTTTTAATGGTAAAATGATTGCTATGGACGATATTCGAGATCCAAACAAAAATCCAGCTCAAAATCCCGACCGAAACAGCCGCCTTGAATCACTCAAGCGGAAGCTTTTTTCTCGCAATGAGTCCTTGATCAAAAAGCCAAAGGATAATACGTTTACCCAACAGTCATTCGGCGTGAGCGACACGTGGAATGAGCCTGCAGCTAATGGAAAAAAACCAATGATAAATTTTAGGGCGCCTTCATCTTTATTTAAGAAGTTCTTTATCGGTGCTGTGCTATTTTTAGTGCTCGGCGTGATCTACGCCTTCGTCATGCTCTACGCTGGCGGGAATACCGTTTCGACGGAAAGGGTAAAGATCTCGATAACCGGCAATGCCTACACTGCTGGCGGCGAAGAATTGCCGATCGACATTACAGTCAAAAACGAAAATTCTGTTTCTATCGATTCAGCTGAGCTTATCATCGAATATCCTCGTGGCTCAAACACTGACGATGCTTCTGACTACGAGCGCAAGCGCGTGACTCTCAAGTCTATTGCGCCTGGCGAAGAAATTAACGAGCGCATTTCCGTCATTCTCTATGGCGAGCAGGGAACAACAAAGAACATTCGCGCTCGGCTCGAATATACTGTCCGCGGCTCTATTGCGACATTTACGAAAGAAGAAGTATATACAATCCAAATCAATACTGCGCCGCTTGTGCTCTCGATCGAGTCGCCAGCCGAAGCTGTCTCAAACCAAGATTACACATTCAACGTCAAAGCCGTTGTGGCTTCGACGCACCTCAGTAAAAATACAATTGTTCGCATCGAATATCCGCCTGGCTTCCAGTTTAGAGATGCATCTCCGTCGCCTATCCTCGGCAACAATGTCTTTACGCTGCCAAAAACTGAAGTTGGCTCTGAAAATATAATTGCAATCACTGGCAAGCTCATCGGCATCAACGGCGACAAGAAAGCTTTCCGCATTTCGGCAGGCGAGCGCGATGCTGCAGATGAAGCACGCGTTGCTGTTGTCTACAACACAATCGTCCAAGAGGTCTTGCTTGCAAAGCCATTTATAGATGCGCGCCTCACGCTCAATGGCAAAAGCGATGACAGCTTCACAATCAATGCAGCAGACAGAGTAGAAGCTACAGTCCACTGGTCAAACAATTTGCCGACACCAGTCAACAATCTTGAAATTCGCGCCAAGTTTTCGGGTAATGCCCTCAATTCGTCTTCGATCAGCTCGGGCGGCTTTTATGACTCGAATACAAACTCTATCGTTTGGGACAAGAATACAGATTCTTCTTTTGCAACCGTACAGCCAGGCGAGTACGGCACTCTTGATTTGGAATTTGTATCCTTGTCGCTCCTCAACGGCTCAAACAGTGTTATTCCAGATCCGACTATAACAATTGAATTGAGCGTCAAAGGCAGCCAGCCAAGCGAAGGTGTTGCTATCAAGGAAGTTGAGAGTACAGAAAAGAAAAACTTCAAAGTAAATACTGATTTGCAACTTTCCGGCAGAACGCTATACTCGACTGGTCCAATGACAAATTCTGGGCCGCTTCCTCCAAAAGCTGGATCTGAAACGACGTATACGCTCGAATGGAAAGTGACAAATACTAGCAATAAGACATCTCGCGGCGAAGTGCGCGCAACTCTTCCAGTCAACGTATCATTCGTCAAAAAAGATCCGGCTTCAGGCGAAGACTTGTCATACAACGAGACAACGCGAGAAGTTGTTTGGAATGTCGGCAATGTTTCTCGCGGCGCTGGATTTGTTGGGCCGGCAAAAGTCGTCAACTTCCAAGTGAAGATAAAGCCTTCAACATCGCAAGTAGGCACAACGCCAAATTTGCTCAACGAAGCGATCTTTACAGCTACCGACCTTTTCACAAATACATCGATCAGGGTAACATCACTCAGGCTAACTACGCTCGTTAGAGATGAACCAAACTTCCCGCCGAATGGTGGAGTTGTCGTTCAGTAAAAATTTCAGCACACAAATATATATGAAAGAAGAAAACAATAACTTAATGGAAAAAATCGTATCGCTCGCAAAGCGGCGCGGTTTTGTATTTCAGTCGAGCGAAATTTACGGCGGCCTCGCTGGCGCTTGGGACTACGGCCATCTTGGCGCGGAGCTTCTCAATAACATTAAAGCTTCATGGTGGAAGAAATTTGTTTCTGATCGCGAAGATATGTATGGCATTCGCGCAGCGATTTTGATGCGCAGCGAAGTCTGGGAAGCATCCGGCCACGTCGGTGGCTTTTCGGATCCGATGTCAGAGTGTACAAAGTGCCATCACCGCTTCC
>DAORIR010000064.1:0-3458 GCA_035438605.1 Minisyncoccota bacterium | reverse complement strand
ATGAAAAAATATCTATTATTCTTTCTCATAGTAATTATGGGAACAATGATTGCAGGGCAATCGAATGCACAGTCAGAACCGACTTTGTATGGACCTCCGCTGCCGGATAAGTCTCCAGTCCCAAGCAAGCCAAACGTTCAGGATTCATCTTCATGGGGAAATCCTGCTACTGATCCATGGAATCAGCCGGGGATTATCCAAAACAAAAATGACGTAACAGAAAGCTATTCATACAAATCGTATGGTTCTGGCTCAGATGTTATTGTTGTCACAAAGTATTGGATACATGAAAGCGATACTATTAATATAGAAAAGAGAGTATTGCGCATGGATGAAGTATTCAGGACGTACGTAAATGATAGCGAGAGATACAAGGCGCCTTCTAGCTGGAAAAATACTAATTGGCCTATCAAAATTAAACCCGAAAGAATAACAAAAGGACCCTCGAAGAAGTAATCGTAAAATTAATTGAAAAGCCGCTTCACATTGGAGCGGCTTTTGTTCTGTAATTTTTATTATGGCTATTTAAAAATTCTTATTGAAACAATTCGCTTAGCGTTACTGGCTCAAGACCTTTCGCTCGCAAGCCATCAATGATCGCAGGAAGCGCGGCCATGTGCTCTTGAGTAAAGTGGAGGAGAATGATGCTGCCTTGCTTTGCGCTGCCAACGACAAAGTTTGTCACGGCTTCAGCATCGGCTTTCATTGAAATGCCTGAGAACGGATCAATGTTCCAAAGCGCGATTTTCATATTTTTTTCTTTGGCAGTGGCAGTAACTGTCTCTGCGGTTTTTGTATGTCCGGCAAAGCCAGCCATAAACGGCGGCCTAAACCATTGCGTCGTGTAGTGTTTGCCAAGTGCGGCATCAGTTTTTGTCTGCCACGTATCCATTTCTTTTGCGATTTGCGCTGCACTCATTTGCGTCAGCCAGCCGTGCGAGTCTGTGTGGTTGCCGAGTTCGATTCCATTTGTCACTGCGCGGATAAAGTTCAGCCTATTTGCGTCAGTGACCGAACTAACAGTAAAGAAAGTTGCTTTCGCGCCTTTTGTGCTGAGAACGTCGAGCGCTTTTTTGACGAGAGGAGCAGACCAGCCATCGTCGATTGTAATTGCAACTTTATTTACCTTCGGTCCGCGCGTTACGATTTCAGAAGCGACATACGTCGGCAATGTTTTGACGATTTCTTCAGGCTGCATGTACACGACGCCTTTGTCGCGGATGAGCGATTCCATAGAAATAGGCGAGACAGAATCGATGTAGCCATTTTGATTTTCGACTGCGCCGTACGCAGCGACTGTATTTATCACGCCGCCGCGAATGCCTGTTTCGAGAATGAGCCCTTGAATGCCTTTTGGCTTTGTGCCGCTTGCGCTCACTAAGTTGCCGAGGTTGTACGCAATGAGTCCGCCGTGGTAGTACTCGATATCATGAAGGTTACTGCCGTGGTGGCCAATGACGACTGTTGCACCGGCATCGATTGCAGTATGGGCGAGCAATTCTTGGCGAAGCGTATGTGTTACAGCTTTTTCTGCCCAGTTGATTGAGACGACGAGGACATCGGCTTTAGCTTTCGCATTGGCAATAATTTCTTCGAGCTGAGGATCATTTGCAGAAAGCACGCCAGCTTCTGTTTCGGTTGCAAGTGGCCAATCTGTTTTGTTGTCAGTAAATGTCAGGTAGCCGACAGTCATGCCATTTTTTTCGATGAGCTTCGGTTCGCGCGCATGCTGGTATGAGCGTCCAGCTCCAGCGTGCGTCATTCCATTGCCGTCGATGACGAGCGTCGTTTCGATTAAGTTTTTGATCGTGCGGTTTGCGCCGGCAAAACTTGTGCCGACGACATCGAAGCCGACATCGCGGAGCGCAGTGACTGTTTTTGTTTCAGATTTATTGCTGTCGTTGACGCCAAAAGTGCCATTGAATGTGCCAAACGTTATGTCGCCTTTTTGCAGAATAGGAGTGGCCGCGCCAAAGACTTTTTGGTAGTCGCCATCGAGCTTTTCTTTGACATGCTTTTTGACGCTGCCGGAAAGCGCAATGTCTCCCGCAAATGTGAGCTTGATTTCAGGCAGGGAACTGTCGGCGAGGAGAGCTTTCTGTTCGGCAGAGAGGGAATCGTTTGCGCCGATTGTGCTGTCGTTACTTTTGGCTGCATTTTCAAGAGGAAGTGATTCATTTTCTGCGACTGCAGCCTTCTGCAATTTCGCGCTATGCATATTTTCGATCAGGTAGCCGCCACCAATGCCAATAGCGAAAACGCCAACGAAGATGAGCGCACCAGCTAAGAATTTTTTATAGAATGGAACTTCCATGTGACAGTGAGTATTATCCCACATATTCTGGTTTTTTGACAAACAGATTTTGTGTGATAGTGTGAAAAGAAAAAAATAAACGACACATGGATAAATTAGAAATGATTGCTGGCAAAGACCAGCTCACTTACGGCAGCAATGGCACTGTAAGTACGCTTTATATGAAAGGCAAAAATCTGCTGTACCCGCCTAAGCGAAATGATCTAGGGCAATTGCGCGGCGGCATACCGATCTGCGTTCCATTTGGCAAAAACGCCGAACTTTTCGGCTGGCCAAGTCATGGAATACTGCGAAATACTGATATGGTGCCAAGATTGTCTCAGGGTAGCAAGGTTTTTTTGACAAGCTCAGATGCAAAACTATTCGGCAAATATAACGAAATGCCTTTTGAGATGAATGCCATCTACACCTATGGATTTCTCAATGCATCAACATTCGGAATGTCAGTGGCTATCGAGCAGCATAATGAAAAAGGAAAATCGATTCCGTCGAACATGTGCTTTCATCCCTATTTCCTTACTCCGAATGACAGTCGTGAGCCCAGCAAGACAATTGAAGTCAAAGCGGGCGATACGAGCTTTCAGATTCGCGACATGCAGCTTGGTGATTGCAAAAAAGGCAAAATGCTCCCGATGCCAAAAGACGGCAAAGTTGAAATTATTATTCCATCCCAAGGAACAATCATTATGACTGCTCCAAAGTTTGGAGCTTTAAACATTTGGCGCGACAGCCTTGATTTCATTTGTATTGAGCCGGTAGAAACATTTCCTGAATTGTTCAATACGGAAAAAGGTTCGTTCATGAATCCAGACAGAGAAATAAAATTGTCGATGTTTTTAGAGTTTATTGAAGAGTAAATAAATAGTATTGAGTAAAAAAGGGGGCCATAGTGGCCTCCTTTTAGTTTGCCCAAATAATATTTCCGGCAGTATCCGCCGAAATAGTTTGTCCGAAATCTTGCTTCGTGAGTTCAATGATTTTGTTCATCATTTCATTTGTCGGATCAAAAGAAACTGCGTTTTTTGTTTGACCAGTTGTCGAGAGAATAGAAAGATTTTTGAAGGCGCCGTGTTGGTCAGTCGTGATGTTGAAAATTGCGGCTTTGCCGAGAATGCCTGAGCTGCCCATTCCTTCAGTTGTCATG
>DAORIR010000063.1:0-3589 GCA_035438605.1 Minisyncoccota bacterium | reverse complement strand
CAACATCATCGAACCCGGCAAAGACTACGGCTGGCCAAATTGCTACAGCAAAAATGTCCACGACGACGATTTCGACAAGAAAACCTACATCCGCAATCCGTGCATGGAGCCATTTGAAGTTCCTTCGTTTATAGATCTCCAAGCGCACTCTGCGCCGCTTGGCCTCGCATTTGTGCCAGAGGCTTGGGGTAAGGCAAAAGACGGCTCAAATCTCGCTGGCAGCCTTCTTGTCGCTTACCACGGCTCATGGAATCGCACAGAGCCGACTGGCTACAAGATCGCGCGCATAACTCTTGATGCGGAAGGGAATTACGCTGGCATCGAAGACTTTGTTTCTGGCTGGCTTACTGCAGGCGGCAAAAAGCTCGGTCGCCCAGTCGATGTCGTTTTTGGCGAAGACAATGCGCTCTACATTTCTGACGATGACACTGGCAGCATTTACCGCCTAGCACAAATCAAATAAAGAAAATCTAAAAATAAAATCAGAATGAACATTTCCGAAATCTACAAATTACTCAAAGAGCAGAACTTCCATTTTTCTACTGATTCGCGAACCATCGCGACTGGCGACGTTTACTTTGCACTTCGAGGCGAAAATATGGATGGCAATGCATATGCCGCAGACGCACTCGCCAAAGGTGCGGCTTTTGCCATTATTGATAATGAGAAATTTTCTTCAGGAGAAAAATATATTCTCGTCAAAGACACGCTCGCAACTCTCCAAGAACTTGCTCACTTTCATCGAAAAACATTTTCGATACCAATAATTGTCGTCGGTGGCTCAAACGGCAAAACGACGACAAAAGAATTGCTCGTTGCAGCACTCTCCGGCAAATACAATGTCCATGCAACTCGCGCAAACTTCAACAATCACTTCGGCGTTCCGATGACTTTACTTGGCCTCAAGCCTGAACATGAAATCGCCGTCATAGAAGTCGGCGCAAATCATCCGCTCGAACACGAACAGCTCGCCGCGATTATCGAGCCAACACATTTGTATATAACGAATCACGGCAAAGATCACCTCGAAGGCTTCGGCAGTATCGAAGGCGTCCGCAGTGCCAATAATGAACTCCTTGTTGCTGCAAAAAAATTCGGCACAACTGTTTTCATCAACAAAAACATTCCCGAAATATACGAAGACGCAACATCGATGAATCTCAAAACTGCAGAAATCGACAGCGACTACGAAATTGAGCAAAACATTTTTGCAATCATCAATTACAAACATTTCGATCAAAAAAATCAAAGCATAACTTTCCAAACCCAGCTCGTCGGCGACTACAATGCGCCAAACATTGCCGCAGCCGTCAGTATTGCGCATTTCTTCAGCGTTCCTTTAGAAAAAATTCAGGAAAAATTAAGTGAGTACGTCCCTGGACTCATGCGCTCCCAACTTATCGAGCGCGACGGCATGCGAATTATCCTCGATTGCTACAATGCCAATCCTTCAAGCATGCTGCTTTCGCTCCAATCTTTTTTCGCGCAAAAAAATCAGGAAAATAATCCCGACACCCAAAAACCCCGCCCAAAACTCGCAATCATCGGCGATATGCGCGAACTTGGCGCCTTCGAACAATCAGAGCATCAAGCCATTGTCGACTATTTGGAAATGTGTTCCTGTGAGGAAATCGTCCTCGTCGGCGAGCAATTCCAGAAAACCACAGGCCTCGCCCGAGCGCTCCGTTTCCCTGACAGCATAAGCGCAAAAAGCTGGTTTGACTCCACAAATCACGCCGGCTTCGACATCTTCATCAAAGCTTCACGAGGAACCGCCTTGGAGAAGGTCGTAAATATGGTAAAGTCATAGAAATACCCACAGAAATTCAGTATTACCGAACCGACTAAACCTTATAAAAATGAATAAAATAACCACACCAGAAATTCCGACGCTACTCAGCGTTCAGGATAAGCTCGACAAAAGAGCTTCATGGCTTGATGAGCATATTGAGATGAAAGTTTTTCCAGGTTGCGCAGTTGCTGTGCACCATAACGGACAAGACGGTTATCTGTATCGCGGCAACTATGAATATGGTGCTGGGCGTGAATACGCAAGAGATACTCTCATCGACATTGCTTCAATTACAAAATTCGAAGCAACAAGCCTTATGATTCACATGCTCGTTGACCAAGGAAAACTTTCCTTCGACGATCGTGTGATTGACTATCTGCCAGAATACAAAGGTAGGCACAAAGATGAAGTAACTATATTTCATCTCATGACAAATTCAGTGAGGCCGCGCAATACAATGACGTATGAAACAAAAGAAGGAAAGATGACCGGAATGGAAATCATTAATACAATGCTGACATCCGATCTCGACTATCCTCCAGGCATTACGTATGACTACAACAATACGAGCGCTGGTATTCTGACTTTTGTTATCGAGAGAAGAACTGGCATGCATTTCGCAAAGGCCTTCAAAGAAATGATTGCCAAGCCTCTCGGTTTGGTAAATACATTATTTCATCCAGGCCCAAGAATGGAAGTCGTTCCGACTGAAACATCTCTTTGGAGAGGTGATCATCCGCTTCTTGGAGAAGTGCACGATGAAACATCATGGCTCATTAAACGCGACACCGGAAGAGACATTGGCATCGCAGGAATTTTCTGCAATGCCGAAGATTTGCTCACTGTTGGCAAATCATTGCTCCAGCCAAAGAAGCTTCTTTCTGAAGCGGCACTTGATCGGCTATTTACAACGAGAGTTGATTTAGAGAAAGGCCGTACCGGCAGTTTCTATGGCTTAGGCGCCGATCGCGTCAATGCAGATTACAAATGCCAATGCTTTGCAGACAACACTGTCTACATCAATGCGTTTCAATCGAGCATTATCCTGATCAATCGCAAAGAAAAGCTTGTCTTTGTTCAGCTTTCGAATGCAGTTTTCGGCGGACGGAAACATAATGAGAAAGAAAATGAGCATATTCGTATTTTGCGCAAGAAGCTCATCGGAGAATTTTTCCGATGTAGAGAGTGCAAGAAATGTTAGTAATGGTGGATAGTTGGGTTTCGCTGAGGTGATTCGAGCGGATGATGTGAGGCCCAAAATGGGGAGACTTCGGTCTCCCTTTTTTTATTGCTATAATCTCCCCATGAACCAAAACCCTGCAAATCAAAATGACTACTACGACGCCAAGCTCCGTTCCCTGACAGATGTCGAAGCGCGACTTCATCCGCGAAACACTACTGTTCCAGAAAATCCAAAGCACATTCACATTTCCGGCGTTTGCGGCACAGCGATGGGTGCGCTCGCAGGTTTGCTCAAAGAGAAATATGGAAATGTCGAAAATGGCAGTGGCGTCAAAATCACAGGCTCTGACAAGGCTTGCTACGCGCCGATGAGCACTGTGCTTGCCGATCTCGGCATTGTTTCCGAACCTTTTTCAAAAGAGCACATCGAAAAAGCTGATGTCGTTATCGTCGGCAATTCGATTTGGCCAATGAATGAAGAAGCCGAGGCGGTCCGCGAACTCAACAAGCCAGCTATTTCTTTGCCCGAAGCATTGCAATCTTTTTTTATCAAAGGCAAAAAGTCGCTCGTCGTTACTGGTACTCACGGTAAGACGACAACGAGCGGCTTACTCG
>DAORIR010000062.1:0-3688 GCA_035438605.1 Minisyncoccota bacterium | reverse complement strand
GAATCGAACTCCGATTAGCGGATTGAGAACCCGCTGTCCTAACCGTTAGACGATGGGGCCAGGCTATGTGTCCTGACAGTGCCAAAATCATACCCTGAAAGAAGGGTTTTTTCAATAGCTATTGAAACCCTTCGATAAGATGCTATAGTGGCAGGAATTACGCAACATGTTCATTAATTAAATTCATAAAACTATGGTAAAGGACAGAATAAATGCATCGGAGATTAACAAAATCTCACGAGAGAAGCCAAACATTATACTGCTTGGCACAGGTACAGGAGAATCAGAGCTGTTCAGAAAAGTAAGCGAATGCATAGGCAAAGATCCGTCTGTGCAGTTGATTAAGGGAGTTATGATCCCTCCGCTTCATCTTGAGGCAGAAGCTCGGCATGTTCAGATTGCCGATTTTGACTTTTTGCATAAAAAAGTTAAGTACGATTACAATGAGTTCTCTGGAATAATTGTCTGCGAAGACGACAGTGATCTAGATGAAAGTGATCCTGCTCGTGCATTCGAAATAAGGATGCACGCAGCCAGAGTGGCAAACTTCACTACTTCGATGATCTATCACCACAAGACCAATCGCATACGATTGGCTCTGCTGATTGATCCGAAGTATTCCGGAGCTAATCTATATCAGCAATCTTATTTGAGCGTTGCGCAGCAATTGGGCATGTATGAGGATTGGTTCGGGATATGCAACATTGCACTCAATAATGCAAAGATGTCCCGACGACGGTACTTAAAGTCATTAGCGCCGGTTCATAAAAAACCGCTAGTATCCCATGATCTTCATCATGTAGGAGGTTCATTTGTTACTCCAAAGTAAAACCAAACTATTTCTAAAAGGCCTCCACTGCGGAGGCCTTTTCTATTTCCGATTTTATTTCCATAGCATTTTTCCGCCTGTTGCTATTGATCAAGCAATGCTTTCTCAATCAACTCCGGCGCAATCCCAGGGGCTTCGCTAGTTATACGCATGACGTCTTTGTCGACTTTTTTAAGTTCCTTGCCTGAATTGTTGTAATGGTTCACGACTGTGCCGAGCGATGCGCCGAGCTTATTGTGGTAATCCTCGTAGCTCTTGAGATGGCGGCCGAGTTCCTCGACGCGCTTAATGATATCTTTGGCAGTTTCTTCGATCTGCATAGCGCGAAGGCCTTGCATGACAGTCTGCAAGTAGGCGAGGAAAGAAGTCGGCGAAACAATGATAACTTTATATTTGGAAGCGGCACGCTCGATCAGGCTTTGGTTGTCGTCGCCTTCAGTCAGGCCGCCGATTTTGTTGATGATGAGATCGTAGTAGATTGCTTCGTGCGGAATGAACATGAAAGCAAAATCCATTGTGCCTTCGTCGGGCTTAATGTATTTGGATGTTTCAGTGATGCGATTCTTGAGGTCGTTAACAAATGCTTTTTCGAGGCGGTCGCGCTCGGCTGGTTCGCGGGCTTCGACAACGCGATTGTAATTTTCGAGCGAAAACTTTGAGTCGACCGGAATAATTTTGTCTTTGACGTAAATTGCGCAGTCGACTATCAATCCGTCGCTAAAGCCGTGCTGCATTTTGTACGAACCGGGCGGCAAAATATTTTTCAGAAGCGTTTCCAAATAGTATTCGCCGAGAATGCCGCGCTGCTTTGGATTTTTCAGTATGTTCTGGAGTTCGTCGAGCTGATCGGCAAAAGAAACAACTTGCTTGTTGGTTTCGTCGAGGCGAGTGAGGCGTTCGGTAATATCAGTAATGATAGAGCGCGATTCTTTGCTCTGGTGCATCATGCTTTCGCGCACAGTTCGCTCGTTGTCGCCGAGGCGCGCGTCCATGGCGCGGCGAAGTTCATTGATCTGTTCGAGCAAAAGGGGAAGGCCGCTGTCGTTTGCAGGCGGCCGCTGGCTGCGGAAGAAAAGGAAGGCAATGATGATGCCGCCAAGAAGTGCGATGATGATCCAAAGTATTGTCATGCGGTTATTTTAGCATATTGCCAAGAAGGCAGGAGTTACTAACATATTGCCTTGCATTTAAATGTCTGTTGCATATAATAAAAGCCATTCTATATCGTTCTTTCCCAGATTTGAGCTATGACTACCTCACGTTAGTCGTGTGATTTAGTGGGGAGTTGTTAGGCGCAGCTCCCCATTTCTTCCAAAAACTTTTTTCATATTTATATATTTTCTCACAAAGTCCGTTCACCCCCGTGGCGGACTTTTTTCTATCTCCTAGAAAAAATTTCTCTCTAGTACTACTTTGCAAAGAGAGAATAGAGAAGTTTTGTTGCAGGATCGAGATCTGGGCCGTAGACAATTGTCCCGCCTAAGCCACCAACAATTGTAATGAGTGCAAGTCCTGCGAGTGCAAGAATGACAAAAATCCATCTCTTGTTGAGCGGCTCAAGCTTGTGGGCAATTTTTTGCAATGGAGTAACTGGGACAGGATACTTCTCTAGTACCCAGCTCAAAACAGAAAGCAGTGCGAGTGCTCCTGCAACAATCACAAATGCTCCAGCAAATGTTGAATGGGCTTCGATGAGGTTATGCATAGTCTGGTCATTTCCACTGAATGCATGCTCGGCGGCTTCTCCGGTGGCGAGCGCTACCCAGCCAGCGATAAACCCTACAATGGAGAGTAATCGCTTTCCATTTCGTAAACTCGGAAACTTTTTGTCGATGCAGACGATTTCCATGATTGCGTAAAGAGTAAAAATGCCGATTGGCATGTGCACTAAAATTGGGTGAATGTTCATAGTCGCATTGTAGCACTGGTCCGTGTATACTTTCTCTATGAAAAAGGGGAAACAGTACTGGCTACTCAAAAGCGAATGCTATACGATTGACGATCTCAAGGCGGATAAGAAAACGCCATGGACTGGCGTACGCAATTACCAAGCGCGGAATTTTATGCGCGACAGCATGAGTATTGGCGACGAAATTCTTTTTTACCATTCGAATGCTGAGCCGTCTGGCATTTATGGCTTGGCAAAAGTTGCGAGTGTTCCGCACGCCGACGCAACTGCGCTCGACAAGAAAGACGACCACTATGATCCTAAGTCAACAAAAGAAAAGCCGATTTGGGAATGCGTCGATGTGGCTTTCTCCAAAAAATTCAAAGAGCCAATCGCGCTATCGTATATAAAACTTGATCCCATGCTCGAAGGAATGGTTGTCATCCAAAAGGGAAGCAGGCTTTCGGTTCAGCCAGTGAGCAAAGAGCATTTTGAGTACATTGCAAATGTCTTAGCAAAATAAGATGAAGAAAATCTCAAAAAATAATTTTAAGGAAAAAGTATTGGCAATTGTTAAAAAAATTCCGAAAGGGAAAACGATGACCTACAAAGAAGTCGCAACTAAGGCCGGCAATCCTGCTGCCTCGCGCGCAGTCGGCGGCTACATGAGCAAAAACGCTGACAAAACTATTCCATGTCACAGAGTTGTCCGAAGCGACGGCAAAATCGGCGGCTACAATGGCTTGCAAGGCAAAAAGACTGGCGCTGATGCAAAAATTGCATTGCTTCGAAAAGAAGGAGTGAAAATATAGTGGATTACAAAATGAGCCTTATTCTACAAGGGAAATTTCCTTGTTTGCGACCGCGAAATATGGTATAAAGTAGTGCAATGAAAAAAGATTTCTACGAAACTCTCGGCGTCGCAAAAGGCGCTTCAAAAGACGAAATCAAGAAAGCCTTCCACAAGATGG
>DAORIR010000061.1:0-3792 GCA_035438605.1 Minisyncoccota bacterium | reverse complement strand
AATTTTATGCTGCAATGTCGAAGATTCTTTACATTCCATCTACTCCAACGCTTCTTCACTCTGGAACGACGCATCCTCAGATGTCTTCTTGCTACCTTACGACAGTCGAAGACGACCTCCACCACATCTTCAAGTGTATTGGAGACAATGCGCAGCTTGCTAAATGGTCAGGCGGTATTGCTAACGACTGGACAAACATTCGCGCGACAAATGCTCAGATCAAGTCAATCAACACTGGCAGCCAAGGCGTTATTCCATTCCTCAAGATTGTTGATGCAACAACTGCTTCAATCAACCGTTCAGGCAAGCGCCGCGGTGCGACTGTTGTCTATCTCGAAACATGGCATGCTGATATTGAAGAATTCCTAGATCTCCGCAAAAACACAGGTGACGATCGACGCCGAACGCATGACATCAACACTGCTCACTGGATTCCAGACCTCTTTATGAAGCGCGTCGAACAGGATGAATATTGGACACTCTTCTCTCCAGAAGAAGTTCCTGAGCTTCACCACATTTACGGCAAAGCTTTCGAAGAAAAGTACACGCACTATGAAAAGATGGCAGACGAAGGCAAAATTGCCATGTTCAAGCGCATTCCAGCGGCTCAAATGTGGAGAAAGATGATCACTATGCTTTTCGAAACTGGCCACCCTTGGATTACTTTCAAGGATCCATCAAACATCCGCTCTCCGCAGGATCACGTTGGCGTCATTCACTCTTCAAACCTCTGTACAGAAATCATGCTCAACACATCTGCTGAAGAAACAGCTGTCTGCAACCTTGGCTCAGTCAACTTGCCAATGCACATCATAGACGGCAAGCTCGACAAGGAAAAAATGGCCCACACAATTGCTGTTGGTATGCGCATGCTCGATGCTGTTATCGATATCAACTTCTACCCAACACCAGAAGGCCAAGTTTCAAACTTCCGCCACCGCCCAGTTGGTCTCGATATCATTGGTTTCCAAGATGTTCTCTACAAAGTCGGCCTCAGCTTTGATACACAAGAAGCTGTCGAATACTCTGACGAGCTCATGGAATTCGTTTCGTACCATGCAATCTTGAACTCTTCTATTCTTGCCAAGGAAAAGGGCGCTTACCCAAGCTACAAGGGTTCTAAGTGGGATCGCAATTTGTTCCCAATCGATACGCTTGATCTTCTCGAAGCAGAACGCGGCGTACCGATCGAAATCGACCGCACTGTGCGCATGGACTGGGCTCCTGTTCGCGAACATGTCAAAAAGTACGGCATGCGCAATTCGAACACTATGGCTATTGCTCCGACAGCAACTCGCTCAAACATTTCCGGCTGCTTGCCATCAATCGAGCCGATCTACAAGAACTTGTACGTTAAGTCGAACTTCTCTGGCGAATTCACAATCGTGAACCACCACTTGATCGAAGAGCTCCGACCGCTCGGCCTCTGGAACAATTCTGTCATCCAGAAGCTCAAGCACTTTGACGGTTCACTCAAGAACATCCACGAAATCCCTGAGCATATCCGTAACAAGTACAAGGAAGTCTTCGAAATCGATGCGCTCTGGATCATCAAGCACGCTGCAAAGCGCGGCAAGTGGATTGACCAGTCTCAGTCGATCAACATCTTCACAAGCTCACAGTCAGGCAAGCTTATCGGCGACGTCTACATGGCAGCTTGGAACATGGGCCTCAAGACGACATACTACCTCCGAACCCTTGGCGCGACATCTGTCGAGAAGTCGACAATGGACATCAACAAGGACTACAGCATTCCTGAAGTATCAAACGAACAGATCATTCCGTCTCCAGCAGATATATCTGCTGCAAAGCCTGAAGTATTTGTCTTTGAAGGGGAGATTTGTGAGTCTTGCACTTAAATTAAGGCAGAAGAAAAGCCGCTCCGGAAGGAGCGGCTTTCTTTTTTTTCTAGCGAACAAATCCTTTTTCAAAAGCAGATCGTATACCAAATTCAAAATCATTTAGCTCTTTGGGGTTAAGAGGTACTCTGACAAATACCATGACTGGTTTTTCTGCATTGACTGTTATGTCTCTCTTCTCTAAAAATTCCAAATGAATTGCTTTTGAGTCAATATAAGCTCGCTTTGCAAAAATATAAGCAGCGTCCTGAATAGTTTGATCTTCTGCAAGAAACTTGCCCCTAGGGTCAGTTATGCAGTATTGGGATCTTCCATTCGTGTATCTTTTAAAGATTACATAATCGTAGGCGTTTTCTGTGTTCATTTTTCTGAGTTTTAATTAAAATAGCACTAAATATTTGACATGTCAATGACTATATAGGCTGTTCATTTCCCAAAAACCACTATGCTATACTGTCACTATTATCACTCAATATTAAAATAATTTTCCATGGCACAAGACCCAAAAACAATTCTCAATAACAGCTCAACTGACCCGAACAAGATCCTTCCGATGAAGTACAAGTGGGCGCGCACGCACTACAAAAACGGCGTGGCGAACAACTGGACTCCAGAAGAGGTGAATATGCAGAAGGATTTTGAGACATGGAAAAATCCAAAAGGCCTTTCTGATGACGAGCGCCGCTTGATCATGTGGAACATGGGCTTTTTCTCTACTGCAGAATCGCTCACTGCAAACAACATCGTCCTTTCGATCTACCGACACATCACAAACCCTGAATGCCGCCAGTACCTCCTCCGACAGGCATATGAAGAAGCTGTGCACACTGACACGTTCATCTACTGCTGCGACACTCTTTCGCTTGATCCGGACGAAGTCTACACAATGTACACAAAGATTCCATCAATCTCAGCCAAAGACGAATTCGTCGTCAACATGACAAAGTCTATTTTCGACAGCAACTTCAAGACTGATTCGACAGAGAACATCCAGAAGTTCGTCCATGACCTCGTCGGCTACTACATCATCATGGAAGGCATCTTCTTCTACGCTGGCTTCGTCATGATGCTGTCATTCCTTCGCCAAAACAAAATGGTTGGTATCGGCGAGCAATTCCAATTCATCCTCCGCGACGAATCTGTCCATCTCGCTTTCGGCGCTGACTTGATCAATGAAATCAAAAAGGAAAATCCAGAAATCTGGACTGAGGCTTTCAAGAAGGATATTTCAGACAAGATCAAGGAAGCTGTTGTTCTCGAAAATGCCTACGCAGACGACTGTTTGCCTCGTGGCATTCTCGGCCTCAACGCTGCCACTGTCAAAGACTATGTCGAATACATTGCTGATCGCCGCCTCGAGCGCATCGGTTTGCCAAAGGTATACGGCAAAGAAAACCCATTCCCATGGATGTCTGAAATCATGGACCTCAAGAAAGAAAAGAACTTCTTCGAAACTCGCGTCACTGAGTACAAGACAGGGGAGCTCAATTGGGACTAATTTGTCTCGAATCCCCACAATTGCATAGCCCTTAGTCTCTATTCCGCTATAATAGATTCATTATGAAACATAAATCACTTCTAGTCGCCGCCGCTGTGCTTGGTCTTGTCGCCATCGTTTTTGTTTTTGCATCTGGTTCATCTGCACTTAATACTGCTCAAGTGCAGACAGGTCCAGATACTGCTGCCGTGGCTCAGGCAACAATTCCTGATTCAATAAATGTTAATACAAAAACTCCACAAGCAGCTGCTCCAGACAGCAAGCTTGTTAAAAGAGCTAGTGCCGCCTGCGGTTCAGTGCTGGTTGCATTTACACAGCTCCCAGTAACAGCTTCAATGGTTGATAATTACCCAGTTGGAGCACCATTCCCAGCAGATCAGACTCCGATGCGCATTAAAATTACAAACAACAGCACATGTACAGAGACTGTTTCCT
>DAORIR010000060.1:0-3873 GCA_035438605.1 Minisyncoccota bacterium | reverse complement strand
GTAGCAAAACCTGTTTGATTTGAAAGTAATTTTTTTTTCATACTACCTAAGCGACGCCCCGCTGCTAAATGTCTTTTTGTAGTCATACCTGCCTGACTTGTCGGAGCTTGAAACAGTAAACGAATAGTTGAGGAATCCTTTTTCGGAAGCGCCAAAATATTTGAACTTGAGATCGCTAATGACAATACTGTTTGTCGTCAATGCAATTTTTTCGCCGTTGTCTGTCTGATTGTACAGGACGCCGTCGTATAAGGAAATGATGACATTTGATTCTCTATTATTGTTGACAACAGTAACCGAAAGAATATCGGACTCTTTAAATTTTTCCGGCTGGAAAACGTAGCTGGCATTTTGGATGTATCGATCAATCGTATATGCAATCAATGTTCCTTCTTCTTCGACTGACTGCATGACTCGGCCCTTGTTCTTAACTTCGTATATCGTAGAGAGCACAGACGATGCTGCAAAAATAACAAGTCCGCTGATCGAAACGTAAAGCAGAATTTCGAGCAAGGTCATGCCGTGCTGTGCATGTAAGCGGCGATTCATCATATGCCCGGATCAATTATGAGTAATCTATTCATCTTTGAATAAAAGAGAAGTCTGTCATCTTCCATGTAGCCGATCGTTGAACCAATACTAGTCCCGTAGAAAGAACCATCGAATGTGCCGCTGAGGTCTATGTTTTCATAGAGTTCAGAGGTACCGTCTGCGTCTACTGATATAGCTCGATACTCTTTAGAACTCTGATCAGTGTTAACAAATAGGTACGGGCTAATCGGAAATGTCTTTGATATTGCTTTGGCCTGGTCAGTATGGTCCAAAGCATGGGGGTCCACGAAAGCGAGTGGCGTTCTATTCAAAAAGTTGTCACCTGTGGAGAAAACATCATCGAGGTCATTCCGGCCGACGATCCAGTTTGGCAAATTAGCATTTGAATGCGCGGCGGTAGTCATTTCCCCGCTCGGCGAGGCAGGTGAAATTAATTCCATAAATATATTCACATCTGATTTTACATAAACATAGTACTGTCCATGGTCCCGATCTGAAACCCAAATATCGTACGGATATACTTTTGGCAGATCGAACGTTAGTACGCCGATCTCCGTCCAGACGCTCGGGTCTTCGAGAGGAGAAATAGGCGACGCCGGAGAACCTGGATCAAGCGCTGGCGTCATTCTAATAATTCTAATTTTATCCTCGTAACCGAGAAACATGACTGTTGCGGTCTGTCCGCTGATATCCATGTCGCGAATGTAAAGCGAGAGCGGATCAACGTCGATCGCTTCTGAGTAGTTCGCCGAAAAAACCGGAAATTCAGGAGTGTCTGCAATTTTAAAAATAGCAACAGGCTTGTGGCGGTCACCGAGTACGTATAAATAGTCTCTGAGAGCAAACACCTGCTTCGATACTGGAATGTTGTAAGCCGCAAGTTCAGCTGAATCCCAGCGTCGTTCATTTTCAAGACCACCCCCATGAGTGATTTGGATAATACTCAATTCCGGACTATTCGCTCCTGATGCATTTAGTGCGTACACATAGTTCGAGGCATCGCCCGCAACCAGAGGTCTAATTGCAATAGTATTAATATCTTTAATTTGCAAATCCGTTGTCGAGAGAATTTGTGCAGGACAACCCCTTGTTGTCGGGTATGCAGGCAAGTATTCGAAGTCAGTACCCCCATTATTTTCTGACGTAACTCTAACATCTCTATACTCAGTACATGGAGTAAGCCCGGAAACTGTCACAGAATGCGATGTCACCATTGGGCTATTGTCGATCGTGACATCAGCAAAATCATTATTATCCGAACTGACCGTTGAGTTAGCGACAATGTTAGTTGTCCACGTAACGGTAAAGTAGGTAGTACTAACAACAGTCGTTTCAACATTACTGATCACCACAGTAGGTGCCGTTGTTGTAAATGTTCCATCGGCACTAGTCGCGGCATTTGCCGAGGCATCTACCGAATTGACCCTAAAGTGATACAGAGTATTTGCTGTTAAGCCCGTGATCGTAACTGTATGATTCACAACGCGAGGCGATGTGTCGATTTCAGTTGTTGTTGTGCCGTATGAAGTAGTAGGTCCATAGTTAACATAGCTCGAAGATGCTTCATTTGTGTCCCAAGTAATGACGACGCTATTGAGACCAGGGGTTGCAACAATATTTGAAATAACAGGCGCTGTCACATCAGCACTTGTCGTAAAAGTAGCATCATTCGAATACGCCTGAGCGCCCGTCGCATCAACCGACGTTACGCGAAAATGGTATGTCGTCGCCATCGAAAGCCCAGTAATAGTTACTGAGTGGTTGAGCACCATTGGGGAGAGGTCTGTTACTGGAGTAAGCGAACCATATGATGCCGTCGTTCCATATTGAACTCGCGAAGAAGCAAGCTTGTTAGTTTTCCAAGTTATCGTTACAGACGTTTCGGCTGGACTTGCGACAACTTCTGATATCTGCAAGGTCGTTGACTTTACAGGCCTTCTGATTTGCTGCTGCCAGTTGGTCAGCACTGTGTTTGAGCTGATGATCCCAGGGCTGCCGTCGACGTTGGTCCACTCGACAGTTGAAGTAATGTTTCGCTTAGAAATGCCGTCGGAGACAATAGTGAGGTAGCGCTTGTATACGCCGATTGTTTCTTTGTCATTTGGCACAAGAACCCAGCCAGAGCCATTGTTTGAAAGCGCATATGTTCCGTCTTGGAGAATGCCGAAATCAAAATCGCGAAGGTTGCGCATAATTTCAATTCCCTCGCTCGCAATAGCAACGCCGCGCCCAGTGTCACCTGATTTTACAAGCGCATGCTGACCATAGAGCCATGCCGAAACGATGCCAAAGACAATGAGCGCCAAAATTGAGCCAGCCAAAATGACTTCGATTATTGAAAAGCCCTTCTTTGCCTTTTTTCTATTCTGCTGCTGGCTGTGGTTCATCTTGTTCAATAACAGTACCTAACACATTGACGACAAGCGTCTTTTCTCCGGCACTATTTTTTATATTGATAATTGTCTCATGGTCGCTCGCTGCTGTCAGTATACTAAAGTGAACATCGCTGTCTGGTGTTGTAGATATTGTGAGGCCGCCGGGCATGTCGATAGGCGTATCAAGCTCTTTATTTCGGGCTTCGTAGCTTGGTCCGCGATACATAACGACGTTCGGAATGCCGCTCACTGGTTCTCCAATCCAGATTCCGGCATCAAGGCCATATGATCCAAGTTTTGCCTGCAAGTTGGCCGTGCGGAGCGCACTCTGGAGATTGCTCGAGCCATCTGAGAGGTACTGCCTCGTCAAAACGCTGTTCTGTACTGGAATAGTTATGGCGGCCAAAATGACAATGATGGCAACGACGAGCAAAATCTCGATCAAAGAAACGCCGCGCTGGTGTGTACTGAAATTTTTATTTTTTTTTGAAAAAAAATTCATGTTCTTATGTTACGTATTGATGCCGCCGATGAGGCTGTAGATCGGCAAGATAACAGCGAGCGCAACAAACACAACACCGACCCAAACTATGACGAGAAGGAGCGGCTCGAGAATAACCGAAAGGTTCTTGCTCGTAATTTCGCTCTTTGATTCGTAGTTTTCGCCAATAGTTATGAGCGACTTAGACAAGCCGCCAGACTGTTCACCGGCAATAATCATCTGCTGAATCGGCAGCGGAATGTAGCTGCGGGATCTTGGAATAGCATGGAAGGCTTTTTCAAACGAATTTCCCTCTTCGATCATGACGAGCATTTTGCCGTAGAACTTTTTGTAGGAAACGAAAGGCGAAGCATTTGTGATTGCGCCGAGCGACTGAGTAAGAGGAAGGCCAGCTTCGAGGAGAGTACCGAGCAGATAGCCGAAGCGCGAAAGTTCAAGCTCTTG
>DAORIR010000059.1:0-3896 GCA_035438605.1 Minisyncoccota bacterium | reverse complement strand
GAAGATGTTCTTGCCATGAGCAATCGCATCCTCAAAGAGTATGGAGAGAAAAGCATTTCAACAGCTCGCAATCCAAAAGAAGTCAGCCGCGATCTCGACATACCACTTGGACGCGCATCGCAGCTCGTTGCTATTGTCGAGCTTGGCCGCAGGCTCTTTGAGCGCAATCCAAATGGCGGCAAAATCATCCGTACTGCAAAAGACGTCTACAGCTACACAAAAGGAATGGAAGATTTGCCCAAGGAACACCTCCGCGGCATTTACCTCAACAGCCACTATAAAGTTATTCACGACGAAGTTATTTCAATAGGCACAATAGACGCCAACATCATCCACCCGCGCGAAGTCTACAAGCCAGCTCTTGAGTATTCAGCCGCAGCGATTATTCTTGTCCACAACCATCCATCAGGTATTTTGAAGCCAAGCAATGATGACATAGCTGTCACTCGCCAGCTCATCGAAGCCGGCAAATTGCTCGGCATTGAGCTCATCGACCACGTCATTGTTTCGCGCAACGGATTCAAAAGCATTATCGAAGAAGCAAAATAAGTAAGCAAAAATATGCAGACTATTTCAAAAAAATATACAACTGCATATATGCCGAAATACAGCATCAATCCGAATGTCCGCATTATTCGCGATGCTCCAAAAAATCGCACTCCCAAAAATCCCGCACCGAAAGACAATGAGCTTTCCCGAAAATTCAAAGATGCCATGGCGCTTTTCCGCATGCGCACCGAACTCTTGTCTCGTCTCGATCACAAGACAACGCCAGAAGAAGCCAGCAGCATTTCTGTGATGCTAGAAGCTTTGATCGAAGCCAAGCGCCGCCTCCAAAAGTAGGAGGCATCTTTGCGCTGTCGCCCTACACATATGTAAATCAAAGGAGTATACTTATTAAGTAGTCGATTTCTTATTAAGTATATATTCCTAATGTATGGCAACAGCAAAAAAAAGCAGTTCGGCATCAAGCAGCAAGTCAGCTAAAAAGAAGAGCGGCAATACTGGCGCAAAAGTAGCGCTCGTGAGCGCAGCAGTTATTGCAGCTGGCGCAGCAGCATATTATCTCTCTGATAAAAAGCGCCGCGCAAATGCAAAAGATTGGATGGTTAAGATGAAGGACGAAGCCGTCAAAAAATTCGGAAACATGGGCGAGATGAGCAAAGAAATGTATCATGAAGCGATCGATAAGCTCGCCGACAAATATAAGTCTGTCAAAAACGCTTCTCCAGCAGAAATCGCAATGATGGTCGCAGACATGAAGCGCCAATGGTCAGCTGTTTCAAAGAAAGTAAAAAGCGTCGCTAAAAAGTCTTCAGCAAAGAAAGCAATTAAAAAAGCTGTCTCGTCTGCAAAGAAAGCTGTGAAAAAATCTTCAGCTAAAAAAGCTAAGCGCGCATAAATAATATGTTATACACAATTGCAGTAGTACTCATCGTATTGTGGCTTCTTGGTCTTGTTGGCGTATTTGCGCTCGGCAAGTTCATCCACTTGCTCCTTCTTGCTGCGATCATCATGTTTTTGATTCGCGTCATTCAGGGCAGAAATCCTTTGGCCTAAATGTAGGACAAAAAGTAAACCATATAAAAATCGCCGACATTCGGCGATTTTTATATCTGCGGTTTTTTCGTCTATTGAATAAAGGCGCACAATGCAGTATATTTTTCGTGTCGCCAATAATTCCGCCGTTGTAGCTGTTTGGTGTTGAGTAAGAGTTTAGGCGCCGTTGTAGCTCAGTTGGTAGAGCGCGTTCATGGTAAGAACGAGGTCATCGGTTCAATCCCGATCAATGGCTCATTTGTCCTTTATTTTTTAAAATACGTAAGAATATGGCAGTGACTGCAAGGATTTCGGCTTGAATGCAGCCGATAATATAATGAGTGCGTAAACGCTCGCTTGCATAGCCTAAGGGTTCCTTTTATTTGCTAACTCGTGATAGCAAGTGGGGGAGCCCTTTATTTCGCCACCCTAGCTCAGTTGGTAGAGCACTCCCTTCGTAAGGGAGGGGTCCCGAGTTCGATCCTCGGGGGTGGCTCACTAAAAACAGTACAGCTTTAATATTGCGTCTCAATAATCTCCAGCTCCTTCTCCACTTCTTCAACAAGCTTATTGTTGATTGTCTTTTTGATAATGACGAGCCGCTGATAGCTTTCGTCCAAATACTTTTCTTTGCTTATTTTCAGCGCGCCCCAAATATCGTAGCCGCGCTTCAGTTCTTGTATTAGCGACTTTCTGTTGTGCAGCATATCAGCCAAGCAAACAGCGCGACCGGCTTCGTCTGCTTTTTCGAGATTTTCAAGGTAGCCTTTGAATCGGATTTCATGCGTAGCAATTGTTCTGTCGTGCGTTACCATTGCAACAATTTCCGCAACTCGCGTACCGAATTTTTCCTCAATATCAGCAAACGTAAAATCGGAATCCTCGATGACATCATGCAGAAATCCTGCAATGACAACTTCCTCTGAATAGCCATGCTCGAGCAAAATCAGCCCGACGCCAAATGGGTGAATGATGTAGGGAATAATGCCATCTTTGCGCTTTTGGCCGTCGTGGGCGACAGCGGCAAAGTTGAGGGCGTCGATAAGGTTTGAAGTCATAGGCTCATATAGTACCACACTGCTTATAAGGGCAGCCTCAGCCGGAATCCCCAAAAATGAGGCAGTTATTGCCTTTTTCCGTAAAATCCGTATACTGTCTTACATGGTAGTACGAATGCGACATACTCGCTCACACACGGCAAACCGCCGCTCTCACCATGCCCTCAAGGGCATGCCAATTGCCGTAGACGGCAAAACTGGCACGCCGCACCTCAGACATCGCGCTAGCCTCGTTACTGGGGTATACCGCGGAAGACAGGTCATTGACGTCATGAAGAAAGTAGAGAAAAAGACGGCAACGAAGTCAGCGAAGAAAACAACTAAGAAAAAGTAATCGTCGAGGCACAGCCTCAACACCAACAAGTTCCTTACATAACATATGGCACACAGACATCTTTCAAGATCTATCGTTCTCCAATCACTCTTTGAGTGGGATTTTCGCAAGTTGCCTGACGAAGAAATTGCCAATGTTGTTGGAAGGGATATTACTGAATACGGGCCTGGTCTAGAAGACGATGCCTTTATTTTGGCGCTTACGACCGATGTTCTCCGACATCGTTCTGTTGTTGATGACATCATCACAAAAGCTGCTCCTGATTGGCCACTCGACAAAATCAATGTTGTCGACCGAAACATTCTCCGCATGGGCCTCACTGAGCTTCTCTTTGGCGACCGAACGCAAGTTCCGCCGAAGGTTGCTATCAATGAATCAATCGAGCTTGCCAAAGCATTTGGCGGCGAGAATTCGAGCAAGTTTATCAACGGCGTGCTTGGCGCTGTCTACAAAGAAATTGGCGAGCCTGGAAAGGACGAAGTTTCAAAGCGCAAAAAGGATGAGCCTGTCGACATTGAATCATTGCCGATCGAGAAAAAAGTTGGCGCTGTCGTCTATGCTTTGCACGAAGGCATGATTTACCTTGCTCTTGTTCACGATATCTTCGGATACTGGACGCTTTCGAAGGGCAGCCTTGAAGCAAATGAGACGCCAGAAGAAGGCATCGTTCGCGACATCCAAGAAGAGATCGGTTTGCCGATTGTCGTCAAAACAGTCCTCGGCGAAAACGAGTACATTGCATCTCACCCAGAAAAGGGTAAGATACGAAAGCAGGTTACTTACTTCCTCGGCGAATCGCCTTTCCAGTCTCTCCAATTGGAGCAAAAGGACGGCCTCACTGATGCCAAGTGGTTTCCTGTGACTGAAGTCCCAAATCTGACAACATACGACGATACGGTTGCCATGATCCAGAAGTCAGTCGAATTTATTACGAGCCAGAACTAGCGCGCAGTCACGCGTGAAGT
>DAORIR010000058.1:0-3924 GCA_035438605.1 Minisyncoccota bacterium | reverse complement strand
TCTTCTTGCTTGAAGAAATTATCCGAAACGACATAAAGTACTCCGCTTTTGGTTTGGATGATGCTCAAGTAATCCAGATGATCAAAAAAGTACTTTTGATAATCATAGGAAATAATTTGGCAATTTCTCCAGCTGGCATCTCTCACCATTTTTTCGATATCCATTCCTTCGATCACGAATTCGCTCGAGCCGATTGCTCCGCGGTGGATAATATGAGGCACTGCTTTTTCCTGCTGTGCGCTCACGACGATTGCATAATACTTGAGCGTTATTTTTCCGTCAGGTTCTTCGCTTAGCTGCATTGATAGGCTGTGGAAGGTGGCCGGATAATGCTTTGCGAGCGAAGCATTCATTCTTTTGATGAATGTATCCGAAACTGAATAGAAGTAATTGAGGCTATCCATAGAGCCAAAATTGACTGGACTAGCCGTCGCAGAGACATCAATAGTGTCTTGCGCATTTTCTTGCGCACGGGACTGCATTGCAAAAGCAAGCAATAGGAAAACTAAGATTTTCTTCATTTGTTTGTGATTTTTGGTTTAGAGATACCATATCACATATTTTTACAAAGTCAAATATAATTTATCGCTTGTGGAGGTAAATATAGAGATCCTCGATCGCTTTGACAGCGTCGCCGACAGCGATGTTGTTCTGGTGGTAGAGGCCGTCTGTGCAGTCTCCAGCGGCCCATGCGCCTGGTACGCCGGCTCGTTGGGTCTTTGGGTCAACAATGACCTGATTGGCTTCATTGAGCGGCAGGAGGTCTTTGACGTAGCCAGTGTTTGGCAGCTGCCCGATCTCGACGAAAATGCCCGTGACTGGAAGCTCGGTAACAGTGCCATCGATCTTGTTCTTGAAGACGATTCCAGAAACGAATTTGTCGCCTTTAACTTCTTCGATTTCGACATTCGTAAAGCTCTTCATTTTGTCGTTGGCGAGAACTTTTTCGACAGTTACTTCGTCGGCGCGGAACTGTGCGCTGCGGTGGAGGAGAGTAACAGATTTGCAGTAGGCGAGGAGCTGAGCCGCTGTTTCAAAAGCAGCATTGCCGCCGCCGATGACAACAACGTCTTGGTCCGCAAAAATCGGGCCATCGCACGAAGCGCAGTAAGTAATTCCTTTATTTTCAAAAATGTCTGCGCCTTTGGCCTCGAGCTTGCGGCGGTATGAGCCTGAAGTGACGAGAATAGTTTTAGCGCTGTAAGTGACATTGCCGTCGGTATTGCCTTCAGCTGTGCCGTTGCCAGTTTCAGGGCTTCCGGCAGTGACAGCAAAATCAGAACCTTTGCGTTCGATGTGCTTGACGATGTCGCCTTCGATGATCGTGAGAGATTTGCCGTTGTAGGCGTATGCATGCGCGCGCAAGTCTTCAGCAAGCTTCATGCCAGAAATGTTCGGTGTGCCGATCCAGTTTTCGATATTTTCAGAGACGTTCGATTGCCCGCCGAATTCCTTCGCAATGATAAGCGTGTGCAGTTTTTTTCGGGCTGCATAGACAGCAGCTGCAACGCCGCCCGGTCCGCCACCGATAATAATTAAGTCGTACATGGATTATAGTTTACCATGATCGATCAAATAAAAACAAAACCCCGCTCATTACACAATATGTAATAAGCGGGGCAAAATTATTTTCCCCAAGCGATAAAGTTTTCGCTTAGAGACCAGCATTGTCCTTTGAAAGTGGTGGACGTAATGTTGTTGATTGATCCAAATATAGGACCAATGTTTCCTATTTTTCTCTGCAGCTCAGTAGTCTGGCGCTCAGCTCGCAGTTTTGCGTCTGCAACTGATTCTTCGCAGCTTTGATCTACAGAGAGTGCTCCGCGGTGATCAAAATAGTAAAGTGCGCTTTCTTCATCTGCACTTTCTATAGTAAGCTCATACGTTAACGTAATGTAGTTGCCGTCAGTTTTTGCAGTAACTTCAATTGAACTTGTCTCGATCGTTGCCGGATAGTATGCCTTTAGCGCTTTTCCTACAGAATCCGCAAAAACATTTGCGATTTTATGTAAGTAGTCACCCGCATTGTTCGGGGCAGTTCTAGAAAGTCTAATTGTATGTTGCGCATTGCAGATAGTTGCTGAGCAAAATAGTATAAGGAACAGTAGATTTTTCATCTCATATAGATTTATGTGGTTGGCCTATATTATATCACATAATATGCCTATTTGTCAATAGAAAAACCCCTTATTTGTAAGGGGTTTTTCGTGAAAATGTAATTATTGCTTCTTTCTTCGGAGGAATGCTGGAATCGCATTCCATTCGTCGAGGTCGTCATCGAAGCTTTCAGCATCAGTTTCGTCGATGATTTCAGGCTTTTCAGAGCGATCAATCTTTTTGACGTATTCGCCGCTGTTGGCGTTGAGCGGGGCGTGTTGGATTTCGCGCTTGTCGTCTCTCTTATCTTCGCGCTTGTCTTCTCGCTTTTCATCGCTTAGAGATTTTTTGCCTGAGACTGCGTCGCTTTGTGTCGGTGTGCTAACGATTGGCTGCTGCATGAAGAGTGAGGATGACTTCTTTACAGTTCCGTCTGCCATTGGAAATCCTGTAGCGATGACAGTAACCTGCATTTCGCCTTTCTTGAGGCGATCGTCCGGAACCATACCCCAGATGACGCGAGCTTCTTTGTCGATTGATTCTGTGACGATTGTCGCAGCGCGCTGGACTTCGTTGAAGGTAATGTCGTCGCCGCCAGAGATTGCAAAGAGGACGCCTTTCGCACCATTGATTGAAACGTCGAGGAGAGGAGAGTTGATAGCCTGCATTGCAGCCTGTTCTGCTCGGTTGTCGCCAGAAGCGCGGCCGAGACCCATGAGAGCAGTTCCTGTGTCATGCATGATCGTCTTGATATCGGCAAAGTCGACGTTGACTTCACCTGGGCGAGTGATGAGTTCAGAAATACCTTCAACAGCTTGGCGAAGGACATCATCACAAAGCGTAAAGGCATCTTTGAAGCCCATGTCTTTGCCAGCGATTGCGAGGAGGCGATCGTTCGGGATAACGATGATTGCATCAACTTCTTTTTCGAGTTCAGCGAGACCTTGTTCAGCGAGGCGCATGCGCTGCGCACCTTCGAAGAAGAATGGCTTTGTGACAACGCCGACAGTGAGGACGCCCTGTTCTTTTGCAGCGCGAGCAACTATCGGCGCAGAACCAGTTCCAGTTCCGCCGCCCATACCGCAAGCGATAAATACCATGTCAGCGCCTTTGATGACGTCTTGGATTTCAGATTTAGTTTCTTCGGCAGCGCGCTTGCCTACGTCTGGGTTCATGCCAGCGCCAAGGCCTTTAGTGAGGTTCTTTCCAATGTGAATTTTCTTCTCAGCGAGAGAATTGTGGAGGTCTTGCGTATCAGTATTCATGACGATGAACTCAACTCCTTTGACTTTAGAGTTGATCATGTGGTTGATCGCGTTCTTGCCTGAACCGCCAAGGCCAATAACCTTGATGCGTGCGAATGTTTCGATGTCTGGATTGATTTTTGCCATATGTTTTTAAATGTGTCTTAAATGTCGCTCATTTACAATTTCCCTCAGATGCAAAAATAATGCGGGCGCGTAAGCTGCATTACCTTGCAAAAAGGCATGTAAATAAAGGAAATATTCTCGCTGTTAAATGCTCATCGGAAGAGCGTACTGACGTATCATAGCAGACCCGTAGGAAAAGGGAAGCCTAGGGAGATGAGGGAATTATGAAGGGAAAATATCTATAATAAGTTGTTTTGCCACTCGTTTTCCAGGAAATCAATTACACATTGAAAAGTAGGCTTTGCCAAATTTATTGAATATACAAAATCATGAGCCACAACTTGGGGAGTTGAAATATTAATTATAGATCGCCAATCCAAATATCTTTTAATTTCACTTGGTTTTGGCAGAATAAGGTAATTTGCTGCTGGTGTTATCATTGAGCCGAACATTTGTC
>DAORIR010000057.1:0-4003 GCA_035438605.1 Minisyncoccota bacterium | reverse complement strand
GCGGCTGATTTGATTTTCGGATTTATCGGCATCTTTAGCTTGACCTCGATTTCGGATTTCTATGTTCGCGAGCAAACGCCGATTCGCACAATTGGCGCGCTCATTTTGCTCTACGTCGGCATCAAGACTTTTTTCAATTTCAAATCGCCGAGCATCCCAGGATTTAAGGAAAATCAGCACGTCGGCAACTTTACGTCGACATTTATTCTGACAATGACCAATCCGATTCAGGTCATTACATTGCCGCTCGTCTTTGCGGCTGTCGGCACTGGCATTCGCCCCGACAACTACGGCGACATGTTTTTCTTCATGCTTGGACTTGCGATTGGCGCGGCTTTTCTCTGGGTATTGCTCATCGGCATCTCAACAATCCTCAAAAAGAAAATCAAAGAAATGCACCTCAAGTACATCAACTACATAGCCGGCTCGCTCATTACAGCGACTGGAATCTACATATTGCTCAAGCTCATGCTTAGCTAGTTCACGCGCGCATTCATGGTAAAATAAAGCATGGATAAAGAAGACCTCAAGAAAAGATTAAGCGAAGAGGAATACTACGTCACTCAGGAAAAGGGAACCGAGCGGCCTTTTCATAATATCTATTGGGACAACAAAGACGAAGGGCTCTATATGTGTAAAGTCTGCGGTGCTCCGCTTTTTGATGCAAATAGAAAGTACGATTCAGGCACGGGTTGGCCGAGCTTTGATGATGCTATTCATGGATCAGTTAAGTATCACGAAGACACAGATCATGGCATGTCTCGCGTTGAGGTTATTTGCGCAAATTGCGGCGCTCACTTGGGCCACGTTTTTGACGACGGCCCTGCAAGCACGACAGGCAAGCGCTTTTGTACAAATTCAGCTTCGCTTTCCTTCAGGAAAAGGGAGTAGTATACTTTAAGACGAATTATTAATTAGACTCTTATATATATGGATGTAGATACAACAAAAGACGCAGCAGTAGAAGAATGTAATTGCGGATGCAAAGACGGCGTTTGCATGTGCGACGGCGAAACGTGCGCTGTTTGCGATTGTGCAGATTGCAAAGCAAAAACAGCATCTACTGAATCTGCAGAAGCAGAAGCACCTCAAGCTTAAGCAATTTTAAAAATTAGTTAAAAAATATTTCAGTATTCTATGGACACAATTATGATCAATTGGTGGGCAGTTATCGTAGCAGCAGTTGTCTCAATGGTTATCGGCAGCATATGGTTTGGTCCGCTTTTCGGTAAAAAGTGGATGGAAGTCATGGGCATGCAGAATGCCAGCGAAGAAGACAAGAAAAAAATGATGAAGTCTACTGGCATGCTTTATACAATCCAGTTCATTCTTTCTCTCCTCACTCTCTATGTTCTCGCTCACTACATCGCGGGCTGGCAGCCAAAGCCAGGCGCATGGGGTGGCATTATCAATGCGCTTTGGATCTGGCTCGGTTTCATTATGCCAACGCTCGCAGGCAATGCTATGTGGAGCGGCAAGCCAAAGAACCTCGCATGGAATATGTTCTGGATAAATACAGGCTACAACTTTATTCTCTATATCGTCTTCGGCGCTATTCTCGGCGGCTGGCAATAATATGAAAAAAAATCTAATCACACATTTTGCAATAGCTACTTTGGCGATCGCAGCTTTTGCTTTCCTTTTGCCGCAAGTCAGTTTTGCGCGCGAAGCAGAAAGCGGCGGCGTGCTCGAAGTTGAAATTGGCCACGGCGGCAATGGTGGCGACGATGGCCAAAACCACGACATCAATGACGATAAAGGCGTTCACACAACGACATCTGTTTCGACGAGCACTTCTGTAAAAGCTGGCACAAATGCTGGCCTCCGTTCCGCAGTTGATTCGCTTATTGCGAAGTTCGACGGCATGGATGCAAGCAAATTCTGCGCAAACATCAGTACGGCTGTCGGCAAACTTTCTGAAGCAGAGCGCGCAAGCCTCGCTTGGAAAGCAGACAGCTATGCCAAAACGCTTGCGCTCGGCATTTCAGCAAATGCTACAGCCGAAGAAAAAGCTGCATATGAATCGCTCAAAAGCGCATACGCAAAAATCAGCGCTTCAATCGCGGCAGATGCCCAGATTTCTTCTTCAGACAAAGCCGCTATTCGCGCAGCATACCTCGAGCTCATGGCTGAATACCGCGACGGCAAAATCGACGACTCTCGCGTTGCGAAAGTTCGCGGCTTCATCGAGCGCGCTTCAGCTTGCTTGAAGGACGGCAAAGAAGTTAATGCTGCAGTCGGCGCATCAGCGACAGCTTCAGATGATGCACTCAAGGCTAGGTACAAGACACTTGTCGAAGAAAACCGCAATGTCAAAAGCGTCGAAAGCGATGAGTCAAAAGTACATACTGTCTACAAGCAGCGCGCAAAGCTTTTTGGCTTCATCCCAGTTTGGATGAATGTCCACTCAGAAGTCCGCGCAAATGGCGAAGCTGAAGTCCGCTACCCGTGGCACTCATTCCTCTCTCGTATTTCTGGCGGCAAGGTAACGTCTGAAACAGTCCTCCAAAACACTGGCGCTTCAACTGACAATTCATTTTCAGCAGGCGAGCAGGAAGCCGCAGTCAAAGGAACGATTAAGGCTTTTGAGAGTGTTGATTCGCAGTAATGCAATTAAATTAATTACAAAACATAAAGCAGGCAATTGTCAATTGTCTGTTTTATTTTTACGTTGTATTATCAGATTTCGTCACAGTTCCTTTTAACAAACAAATAAAGATTATTAATATGGCTAACAAAACAGAAAAAACAAAAATGCAAATCGCAAAAATCATTCCAATCGAAGGAAACAAGGAGCATTACAATGCTCATACCGGTCTTGTCTGGTGTCTTGATTGTCGCTACAAGCAAGCACGCGAAGCACTTATTTCCCACTTTGGAATGGATAGCGAGGATCTCGTCAGTATTGCTGGCGGCGCAATGGATCTTGTTCGCGGAACAGAAGAAGAGAAAAACTATGTTCTCAAGAACATTAAAGTTGCAGTTGCTTTGCACAACGCTCCGAGAATTCTTCTCATGGTTCACACTGATTGCGGTGCCTATAAATTGCACCCAAGCAATGGCCATGTCGAAGACTGGAAGGGTATTAGTTGGCACGATTTCTTGGCTCCTGATTTGGAGAAGGCTTACCATGTTGTGCGTGAATATCTCAAGACAAGCGGTCTTGAAGATAAATGCCGTGCATTTTGGGCTTCAAAGAATCAGCCGATTGATTCAATTGAGATCCAGACAGTTATTGCGGATTTTGACGGCATTTACAGCGTCGTCCATCCAAGCTATGAGCAAGTTGAAGTTTCGCTCAACTAATTTGCATTAGTGTAAAAAAAGAAAAACCCTTAGCGCTTGGTTAAGGGTTTTTTTGTTGTTTTGCCGAAATATTTCGGTTTACGTGGTTATGGGTGATTCCTCTTTTTGAGAGATCGGTGCTGAGACAAGTTTTTGCGCGGCTTCTACATTTTTAAACCTTGGATTCTGCTTTACTGCTACTGTAGCTGTATGGAAAAAGTTTTTGTAGTATTGCACTTCTTTGCTGTTGGCACCTTTGGTGTAATGCTTGTTGTTCATGATCTGCGACACAAGCATCCTTGCCATGTTCCCGGCGCTTTCGAGCGGTGTTTCTGTCGGTCCACACATCAATAAGATGAATTCGATGTAGGGAATACCACCATCGCCTTTTTGGACGGAATTGAGTCCGATTCTGATCTCTTTCATTAGATCACTTTGCGGCACATTTCTTGTTGCCATTTCTTGCACGATGCTAGCGATTTTCAGCTTCGCTCTTTCTGGGTTCTTAGCCATAATTTCCTGTTTTGGTTTTTGTTTGATTGTTATTTTGTTGTTTATGATCGGAGCTCATTATATAAAGATAAGTGCCTTTGTCAAATATGCGCTTATGACGCTATACTGATGCCATGAACGATGCCAAAAGCGATGCCTTCGATAAAGCCTATAAAAGCCTCAATGCAGCCCAGAAAAAGGCTGTAGACGCTATCGAGGGCCCAGT
>DAORIR010000056.1:0-4076 GCA_035438605.1 Minisyncoccota bacterium | reverse complement strand
GTTTTGCTTGGCGCGGAGAAAGTATCTGAAGAAGTTGATGAGAGATTCGCTGTTGTTGTTTGAGCTGCTACTGACGAGACTGAGTCCAGCAATCGCTATGCCGATTGATTTTGGCATCAGCTGATTCTCTGGGAGCGGTAAATTTTGCAGATCCGCAGAAATTCGGAAAGTGCCCATGGTTGCCGCGACTCTTTGCGATTGCTCAAAGCTATATGCCTTATCGATTTCATTGAGCAGTTCTTTTGCGGTGCGCATATTGTCAGCGCTAAGGTTTTCTGCAAATAGCATATTCATTTCGCGCAGGCAAAAGTTTGCGAAGGGAATCATGACAGCCGGCGAATCTTCGTCCATGATGTCATCTATAATTGTGTAGCCGATCCAGCCGAAGAGATTTGCTAAAGAAAGAGCGGATAGCTCTTGCTGGGTTATTTCTTTTTCTGAATTTGCTTGTGTGGAAATAATGTCGCGTTCCAAGAAAAATGGAAAGAGAATGCTGTCGCGGATCCAGTCGTGCGAAAACATTTTGCCAATCCATTTTTCTGCGAGTATTTTATATTCTTCTGAAACAGCTGAAGCGCGATTAGAGAATTCTTCGGCGATAGTGTTAGCTTCGGCTAGAAAATGTTTTGATTCTGTTTCTTCGATTGGGATAGCTTTAGTTTCGTTTTTTATTGTCGCTAACAATAGCGACAGGGCTTCAATGCAAAGTACCGTCGTTATGCTTTCTGATCCGTGATACCAGCGATCTTCTGGATTACGCCGCTCGAGATAGAAGATTTCTTTTTGCCACCGGCCGCCGCTCTCTGATTCCAGTATAAAATCGATCGCTTCAATTTCGCCAGCAATACTTTTTCCAAAATTATGGAGCGCAGAAAGCGCAAGGGCAGTATGCATTGGTGAGCCCCAAGTGCCGTCTGCTTTGCGCTCTTTTTCAATTACTTCAGTGAACAATTCCTTCTTGTTTCCGCTGTATCCGCGAGAAATGAAGTACAGCAGCACGAGCGGAGAGAGGTAGTATGCCGAAGAAAGCTTGCCTGATAGCACTGCTTCCTCAAAGTATTGATTAAGATTCTTGAGCGTAATGCCGAGTAGAGAGGCCATAAATGCAATGTTTGCATTGACGCCAATGTCGCAGTCTGCCCAGACTTCATATTTTTTAAAATCGTTCAACCATGTATTGTACGGACCGCCAACCGATATTTCGGCCATAAGCAATGCATGGACGAGATTTGCCAAAGCCTCTCCGTCCAAGGATTCTGGCTGCCAGGCCTGCAGCGATGCAACAGCAAGAGCTGTGTCGTCCATGTCTGGAGGGAGAGTGCGCCTTTTTTCATTGCCTATTTCCCAGTAATTCCACGCGAACAGTGTTTCGTCTTTTTGGCTGAGGAGATAGTTTGCGGCTTTGCTCGCGAGTGCTGCCAGTTGCTCTTGATCTACTAATTCAGAGTCTTTGAGGTTTCTGAGCGAAGTCAGAATAACAGAAGTCGTAAAAGGAGTTGGCGATGAAGCTTCTTTTGCCGGTGCGCCATCGACTGAGTCAGCAAAAGCAATACCTTCAAAGTTGCCGCTTGGCTGCTGATTTTCCGCTAAGAAAAGCCAAGCATTATGAATGCTGTCAGCTATTTTCTTCTTCTTCGACTCTGCTAATGGATGGAGAATTGAAATCATGTGATGAAAGAATAATTGTAAAACTAGTTCCGCTGTCGCTTTGGTTTTCTGCAGAGCTTTGGCAATCGATCGAACCGCCAAAGTGTTCTTCGACAATATCTTTTGTCGTCGAAAGCCCGAGTCCGATGCCTTTTTCTTTTGTCGTATAGAATGACGTAAAAATGTTTTTTGAGATTTCAGGCGGCATGCCGCTGCCGTTGTCTTTGATTATGCAGACGATTTTGTTTTCCGGTTGCGGCGAAGCAGAAAGGCTAACAATAATTTCCGTAGCTCCTGCGTCGATTGCATTGATGAGCAAATTAGTGATGACTTGGTTGAATTTGAGGGGATTGCCGTATGTTTGGTGGGAATCGGTCGAATCGAAAACGATAGAAGCATTTGCTTTTGCTGCTTTGTGCTTTATGAGCTCGATTGCGTCTTCGATTTCTTCGTTGAGCGAGAATGCGCCGCGCATGTCGTTGGATTGAATCTGCTTTTTGACAGTAGCCATGAATTGCTCCATTTTCTTTGTTGCGCTGACTGCGGTTTTGAGCGACCGGACAGCATCTTCGCTGCTGGTTTGGATGCTGCTGTCTGCTGAAAGTTTTTCGACAGAGAGCGAAACAGCGGTAAGTGGGTTGAGCAAGTCGTGAAAAATGCCACCAGAGAGTTTTCCGAATTCAGCGAAACGATACAGTTCGCGCATTCGCTCGCGCTCTGATTCGCGGAGCGCCTTCGTTCTTTCTTGGACAGTGATTTCAAGATTGTCTCGCTCTTCTTTGAGCGCCTGCTCGGATGACCTCGCGCGCTGCAGCGATTTTTCCATTTCTTTATTTGATAGCCGTGACAGCAGGGCAGTGAGGCCGATCATGATGCCGTAGCCAATTATGTCGCGTTTTTCTATTGCTGCCTGTTTCCATTCAGGGATAATTTGACTAGAGTGTTCATGTAATCCTGTTACTACGATTGAGGAACAAGCAATTAGGGCAATAATAAAACCAAATCTACTATTAATTACAATGCTCGCTATTGTTACTACTAGTCCATACGAAAGTAGTCCCATTGGCAAACTTGCTCCCCACATATAACTGCCGTAAATTGTCGAAGCAAGAATTAGAAAGACAAAACAATAACCAGCCAATAAATAGTATCCCTTTCTAGTGGCTATAAATAATATAATAAAGAACGCAAATATTAATGAGAATACTGTTAATGGTATTCCAGTATAGTTCTTGACGGTAAGATGAAGGAATATTAGGACAATCTCGAAGAATGCATTAATAATTAATGCAATAAATAATAGAAGAGTAAGGATGCCTTCGCTTCTTTTTTCATCTTCGTTTATTGACCTTGGTTTCAGAAAGCGTACATAGAAATAATGAGCACTCTTCATGTACCACTTTTGGCAGGCAGTGATCATTGATTTTGTGCTCATGAGAAGAGTTTTCATTATTTCATTATTTAGCTAGCTCCACCACGGCTCAAACTCTCCCTCATTCAGCGATAGCTTGGTGACGTCGGATTTGGTGCGCATAGTTTCGTCATTGAGGATTTTCTCGATGATATGTGACATATGGATATGATATAACTTTTGATAATGCAAATCCATTCGACCGTCTGGATTGCCCAAACAGTATGACAGCGCGACATGAAGCCCTGATAAATTTTTTCTAAACTAGTTATTTTCCGCTCAGCATATAGCCTCGCCCTGGAACAGTGCGAATCAAATCAGTCTTGCCGCGGCGGATCTTCTTGCGGAGATTGAAGATGTGCGCCTCGATTGTATTTGAAAATGGATCGCTTTCCATATTCCAGACATGCTCCATGATAGTCCCGCGCGAAACAACATGCCCTTCATTGCGCGCCAAATACTCGAGCAGGGAATACTCCTTGCGCGTC
The DNA here is from genome assembly GCA_035438605.1 of Minisyncoccota bacterium. Lineage (GTDB taxonomy): Bacteria > Patescibacteriota > Minisyncoccia > Phycocordibacterales > UBA9973 > JAGOSA01. The sequence goes on along the minus strand of DAORIR010000056.1, from coordinate 530 downwards.
AGGTAGATTTCTTTATTGCCCTTGAGAACACGCTGCTTCGCCGCATCGATCGTAATGCTGCCGACATTCATGACCGGAGCATCGATCGCTTTCGGCCTCCGAAGTAATGCATTGATCCGCGCAATAATTTCTTCAAAAGAAAATGGCTTCGTGACATAGTCGTCGACGCCTTTGTTCAAAAGCTCAACTTTGTCGGAAATCTGGCTTCGCACTGTAACCATGAGCATCGGCATCGTTTTGCCAGCCTCGCGAACTTCGTGGCAAATACGTAGGCCGTCTTTGTTCGGCAGCATATAGTCCAAAATGACAATGTCGTAGTCGTTCGTCCTCGCCAAGAACGAACCTTGCGCGCCATCGCTGCATGCGTCAACCGCAAAGCAGGCGGTTTCGAGATACGACGTCAGCATTACTAATATTTCTGGGTCATCTTCAATAATTAATACTCTCATATGCAGGCATTATATGCTCCATAAAAAATTGCGGAACTTGGGTTGTGGATTGGTCTTGAGGAAAAATTGAGAAAGATTTTA
>DAORIR010000055.1:0-4090 GCA_035438605.1 Minisyncoccota bacterium | reverse complement strand
CCGATTTTTCTCGAGAAAATACCCATATTTGTAGGGCGAGTATAGCATAAAACTCCGTTTGACGCGGATACTACATATCTATTGACTTATTCTATATTTATAGTAAAATTCAGAAAACCAAAAAAAAATCTGTACTTTATGAACTACATAACAATTATTCTCTTCATGCTGAGTATTTCTGCTCATGAATTAGGGCATGCATTTGCCTTCAGGCGCCACGGTGTTCCATTACAAGAAATTTCATTACTTGGATTTGGACCAACACTTTTTACTTTCAAAATCAGAAAATGGTTTGGCGACACACCAATACGAATTAAATTAATTCCACTTGGGGCGTTTGTAAAACCGGTAAATAATGATTATGAAAATAATCTGAAAAATCACCGCAAAGCTCACATTATGGGAGCAGGCATTATGGCAAATTTCCTATATGCGGGAATACTTTGGGGAGCTATTGCCATAATACTTCCGGAGTCTGAATACCTTGGTGCTAAAATATGGGTTTTAGCGTGCATATCCATAATCTTGGGAATATTCCCACGATTCACATGGGTAATTATTCCTATAATAGGAACTGCTATTCTGGCACTACTTGTATTTGCACTTACTAAAAACCCTGCTGCATTTACACAAAACACAGGAGGTGCAGTCATGATCGTCCAAGAAATCAATAAAAATGCCGGCGCGATGATTGAGCTCCCAGTTCAGATTCAGATTATGAACGCAATTAGCTTTGCGGCCTATCTTTCAATCTCAGTTGGAATTTTTCAAGCCTTGCCATTCTACCCCCTTGATGGAGGAAGAATTATGGTTGCGTACATTACCCAAATCTTTCCTGTGCGAATAAGGGAAAAATGCAAGACTGCAATGATACTTATTACACTTGTGCCGTTGCTAGCGTTAATCATAACTGCTCTCTCTGGAGATTTAGTGAGGATAATTAAGTTATTCTAAATAGTTATAATTAGAAAAAGAGGTTTTAGAAAGTCCTGATTTATTCAGGACTTTTTTTGTAAATCATCTGAACGTAGTTTGTAAAGCATATTTGACTTTTTATTAAATATATGCTATTATACTGACAACTAAAAAACATCGAAAATGAAACATATCGTAATCGTCCTTGGCGACGGACACCTAAAAATCTGGAACGGGATTAAAGATTTGCTTACTCCCAGAGACAGAGAGTACATGACACTTCTCGATATTGAAGATGTTACGACTGACGTTGCTGAGGAAATGGTACTTGAAAAATTAAAATCATTAAACGGCGAAGACGTCTCATTTAGCAAAACGCTTCTGGTTCTCATTGGCGACAATACCCGTTTTTGGGATATTCGCTCAATGGCAAACGACACAATGAATCTTGATGAATTACTTTCAGGATTCGATTTAGGTTTTGCTAACTTTGACTTAATGCCAAAACAAGTAATCAGTAAATTACTTCTCGACATGATTAAGATCATGGCCGATCCGGACCACGTTCACATCTTTCCGGAAAAGCCGACTGTGGATCGCTAAAAACATGTTTACCCTAAAGTTGAAGCTGCATCATTAATGATGCAGCTTTTTTGTTCATATTTTCTTCTTTTGATTCTCTTCATCTCAAAATGGTAGTCTTAAGGAATGAAAGCCGTTCACATCTTCCCTATTGGCGCCGGACCTGACAAAGGCACGCTTTCTTACTTTACGGCCAAAGACATCAATGAAGGCGACACAGTACAGATTTCTATCCGCGGTCGAAAGGTTCTCGGCATCGCTGAGCGGGTCGAAGACATCAAGGAAGATCGCAGCTCTATTCGCCAGTCTTCTTTCCAGCTCAAAAAAATCGAGCAAGTTCTCGGCCAGACGATTCACGGCGGAGCGCTCTACAAAACCGCAAAGCTTCTCTCACGCTACTACTTATCTCATCCGGGGCTCATTCTCTCGGCTATTACGCCGGCAATTTTTTCTGATCCAGCGCTCAAAGACATCAAGCCAACTGTCGGCAAAGTTTCTCCATACGCGACGCCGACGCTTATTCAAACATCTAAAATCGATCGCATCATCTATTTCAAAAAATTGATCCGTGAATATTTCGCAAAAAAAGAATCAGTCGCAATTATTTTGCCGACAATTCAAGAAGCCAAAGAATGGCGCGATTTGCTTTCGAAAGGCATTGCCGAGCACACCATTCTTTTTACTGGGGATGAAAATAAAAAAAATCAGCGCGACATGGTCAAGAAAGCTGCCGAATCTGCACATCCACTTTTGCTGATTGGAACTTTTTTCGCGGCCGTACTTCCAGTGCAAAAGCTTGGAGCAGTCATCGTCGAGCATGAATCATCCAACCTGTACGAAACTCGCCGACGACCAATTATCGACAAGCGCATTGCAGCCGAAGTCTTCGCTCACGTTTCTGGCGTTCCGTGCTTTTTCTCTGATTCACTCCTCGAACTCAAGACAAGCGGACGCATTCGCCTTGGAACTGCGCACTCTGTCGAAAAGCTCAGCTACCGCATTCCGGGCAAATCGCCGGACATTATTGATATGACGATCAAAAAGCCCGACACCAACGGCTTTCAGGCAATTTCCGATACAGCAATGAAGCTTATCAAACAGTCATTAGATAAAGATGAACAAATCTTTATTTTTTCCTTTAGAAAAAATTATGCGTCAACAACTGTTTGCCGCGACTGCGGACAAGGCGTGACCTGTCCAACATGCGGACATGCGCTCGCATTACTCTCAGATATGGAGCGCGCATTTTTCTGTCCGCGCTGCGACGAACACAAAAGCCCGAACATTACGTGCGACAAATGCGGCAGCTGGAACTTGGTTCCGCTCGGCGTTGGCATTGATCGCGTCAAAGAGGAACTTGTCGAAGCTGGCCTCGGCGACACAATCGCACATATAGACGGAAGACAAAAAGATATCGACATGGATATTGCCGCCAAATCATTCGCCGACCGAAAGAAACACATTTTGCTCGGCACAGAAGCTGCATTCAGCCGACTGCCAGAGACAGTGGATATGACAATCGTCGCCTCGCTCGACAGCCTCTTCGCCATGCCGATCTACAATGCACCAGAACGCGCCGGCCACTTGCTCATGCGCCTCGCCGAAGTTTCCAGAAAAACAATCATCCAAACTCGCTACGCACATGAAGCAATCTTGGAAAGCGCAAAGCGCGGAACATTCCAAGAATTTGCCGAGAGCGAATTCCTCGTCCGAACAAGCCTCGGCTATCCGCCATTTATCCGACTCATTCGCCTGTCTTTCTCTGGACTTCCGGCCGCAGTCGAAAAAGCTACCAAAAAACTCGAAGAGCTTTTCAATGAATACAAGCCGGAATTCTTCGAAGCGAACGAACCGCGCGGCCGCGTCAACGTCCGTATGCAAATAAAAATCGAACCAGACCTCTGGCCAATCGTGCCGAAAACAGAGCATGACATTCCGGACGAAGAGCTATACACAAAGCTTGCGAGCTTGCCGAAGGCGATCAAGATTGATGTGGAATAAACTGAGCGCAACAAAAAAGAGCCTTGCATAAAGCAAGGCTCTTCGACACTTCTAAAAACTACTTAGTTTTGTTCGGACACAACATAGTTTATTCCAATATCTTTGCAGGTTTCTGCAATTTCAACGGAAGAAAACTTTATGCTGTCCAAGGCTTTTTTTGTAAAGTAAGCAACTACAGCAATACGATCTTTTTCGGAAACTTTGAGCTGCTCCATTTGTTTTTCAATCTGCTCAACAGTAAATGCTGGAGCAACCGCCGTGTACCTTTTCACTTTTGATACAAACAAATCGAATATCTCCAAATATTCTTTTCGGTACTGATGTTCGCTTCTTAGTAAAACGCGCTTGTTGTGAACTTTATTGCCGTTGATAAAAGCACAGTGGCTTTTTTCGATCAACTGCCCGCCTTCGGTTGGCCCAATGTTGAAAAACTCTTTTGCGATTTTGCAAAGAATGTTCCTTGCCTCCGGAAGCGGCTTTTCCCTACTTTTTGACCTAAGTTTGGCTTCGTCAATACCGAGAACTTTTTCAATTGCTTGAAAAATACATGGTATTGCTTTTCTGGACGCAATAATCGGTCCTTTCCAAGTAG
>DAORIR010000054.1:0-4117 GCA_035438605.1 Minisyncoccota bacterium | reverse complement strand
CGAAAACCTTTACTGAACTGAGCGCTATCATCATCCAAGACAAGACTATTGCCTTCGAAGGCAAAGTCACCGTGCGCAATGGCGAAAAAAGCATCGTCATCGAGAAACTTAAGGAGATTTAGCATAATTGCAAAATCTCATTTCCTCTTGCCATTTTCTATCATCGGCGTAGAATAAAAACGAACAAAACAAAATAACATGGCAAAAAGCAAATTTGCTTCATGGGAAAAACGCGACGTGAGAGCGTTCTTGCCAAAAATTCGCGAAAAATATATGGAAGATGTAACTCAAAATCCTAACGGATCACCTCGAGAAACAATATTCAAAGGTGTCTTGTCTTTTATCTATGCGAATAATGACGGCTTGAAAAATAACTTTTCATTCTACCGGTTTGAAAGTATTGTTGGTTCGCTTATCGATCACTCAAGAATCAAGATCGATACAGAAGAATATATACAAGAAAAACCGCGAAGAACAATACCGCGAAAGAACAGCAGCAACGCCCAGCTCGGTTTCTCATTTTAAGGAAGCACAAAAAAAACACCAGCCAAAGGCCGGTGTTTTTTCTTTTAATATTATTTAACGAGAGCGACTTCCACTTTTGCCGTTTCTTTTGCAAGAATGTGGGCAGCAGTAGCTGCAACAGTCACATCTTCAGACGGAGAGATTTTGGACATAATACCCATAACCTCCTGAGCATAGGTAGCGACAACTGAAGGCGGATTATACACCTGCAGGATTCCCTTCACGTCACCCTGCTTCTTTTTGTAGTAGCGGGCAGTACGTTCATGGTTTCCTGAGATGTGCTTAGCAATCATATCGACAGATTCTTCCATAGAAGAAAAACCGTCGCCTTTGCATGAGTTCCAACCCCAAGGGTTCCACTCAGCAGAAAGTTTGCCGCCACAGGCCTGCTTTCCGGCTGTTGACTCGCGAACAGCGAGAGCCGGAAGAAGACGCCAGTCGATATCGTACTTATCTGCAGCTTCCACCATTAGCTTGCCGTAGCCAGCCATAGGTAGCTTTTTCGCTTCATAATAAGAGTCGATAAGCTCAGCTCGGTACTCGGTCAGATCTGGAGTGTTGTCCTCCACAACTGCCGTACTCGTATTAAATTGGGAAGTAAGATTCAACGTTATCCCGCTTGGCAGTGAAGCCGAAGGGAGGGAGAAAGCCAGAATTGGAATGGCGATGAACGAATGAATGTACTTCGTAAAATTCTTGGTCATATAAGCGGTTGTGCTCCGCAAAACTCGTCAGAGAAAGAAAAAACCCTTATATATCAAGGCGATTTGCCTGAATACAAAGGTACGTCAACATAATAGCATTTTATGGGGCTAAAGTCAATAGTTATGCCATGTTTTTTGCTTGTGTCAAACGCACAAAACCCTTATAAAATAAGGGTTTTCTATTGGTCAAGCCTTGACTAATCAAGACAAAAATTGGACAGTTTATTCGCTACTATTGATTCCCAAGATATTCTTGGTATTCATTTCGTCTCCATTTCCTAAAAATACCGTACGCTATTAGAGGCAAGGCCATTACTACAAGTAGCCACCAGTACAAAGCAACAAATATGTTCATTTTTAGCCAAAAACTGCCAGTCACTTCGACAAAAACGACATTAGTTACCTCGCCTGCTGCATCCTTTGCATAGAATGCATACTTGCCTAAAGATGCATTATTGAATGTTGCTGTAAAAATATCTGATTCAACAGTAGGTATTGCCCGCAAAGTATACCTGCCATCATTGAGACTTTCGTACAAGACACTTCTACTAAACAAACCGGGCTCATCCATTTTTACGCCATACACAACAACAGCAGCACTAGCTTTCCACCCATGGATAGTAATGGGACTGCCGACATTGACCTCAATCGGGTAATCAATAATCTCAAGCATCCTTCTGTCAGTTTCAGCTGGAGTAATAACAAGATCATCTGGCACTACTGGAGAATTATTCCCACTCAAATTATCACTAGGCAGCACTACTGGCGGCTTAGGTTTTTCCTGTCCGATATCGATGGAAGCTGAACCAGTTCCTGAAAGGACATTTGTGCCAAGCCCGTCATTGGCAAGAACAACGGCATCTATCAATGAAAAGGCAACCTTGCCTGTGTCGATAGCGTTAAACGTCACAGTGATCACTTGCCCAGATGAACCTGTGTAGCCAGGATTAAGTATTACTCCTTCAAAGCGGATTGCACTCTGTGCCGATTCTGGAACTGGTTCCTGAATCCAAAACTTAACGATTGAGCCTGATTTACTAATGCTATTGAGACTCAAGCGCTTGCTGTCAAAAACTATTTTGCCTGAAACAACATTTACCGATTGGTCGGGACTTTTAACTTTTAGCTCTACCGAAAAAGATTCGCCAACTGACACCTCTTTGCGAGCCGGAACGACAGAGAGCGTTGCAGCGTCAACAACCTCTGCGCCAACAAGAAATGCAGACAGGACTGTTATCTTTAGCAGTGTACTTAGCAATAGCTTATGCTTCATTTCTTTTCCTGTGTCGATGATACACAAATACACCGACAACTAATAAACAAATAATAAGGGCAGTAAACATGGATATGCTATTTGACGTCTCAGAACCTCGCGGAGCCGGCACTGCTTCCATTCGCATATTTCCCGCCTTATCAATAGCACGGACAGCCACTACAGAATGCAAACTCTGATCATTCAAAAGATAAGGGCTTTTTGCTTCTAGCCAACGTCCGGAACCTTCTTTCACCTCATAGCGAGCAATTCCGGAATCTTTGTCGATTGTATTGAAAATAACGACATACTTGCCATCAAATACAGAATCATGTTTTTGGACATATGGCATAAATGACTCAGGAAGAACAGTGTCGTCCCAAACATATGCATCTGTCGAAATACGCGAATCAATTGCAACCCGCACCGAAAAGCCACTTGCCGCAAGCACTGTTCCCTTTCCATCGTGTGCAAGTAACTCAGGAACAGCAGTGATTGCTCCAGAATCAGGCTCTGTGCCCCTAAAAATGAGCTTTGTTAGCAACCCCGGACTTCGTTGCTTGTTGAGTGGATTATACGTTTCAGTAAAACCTGATGACATTGCACCAGAGAATAGTATTTTACCGTCCACGACCGTTGGCTGCTCTACCCAAAGTCCAACAACTGAGCCCTGTTCATCAGAGCCGACAAATTCAAGGAAGGTTGGATATGAAACCTCTATTGAAAACGCATTGACAGCAATGTCGGGGCTTGCAACGAGAATGGGGACAGCAAATGTTTCGCCGATAGCATATGTATTAGCAGTAATAGGAGTGCTCACAGACTGTGCAAAAGCACTCGGCGCAACAAACCCGAAAATACCGGCGATCATGAATATGAATAGTGAGTAGATAAATGTTTTCATGTTATTTTTCATATTATCCAGTCCAACCAAAGGCTAAGATTGAGAAGTCGACAATAGTAATTGCACCGTCGCCGTTGAGGTCGATCTCAGGCGGCACATCAGCGCGTTTGTACCAAAATGCCATAACTGAAAAATCTACTATGTTTATGCGGCAGTTAGTGTCTAAGTCTCCCCTTGCATTACACTTTTTATCTTTTGGTGTTGTCGTGCTGCCGACAGAAAATGAAACCTCCTTTCCGAACTCAGTTGCGGCACTGCCCAACACTGCTTTAGATTTTGTGGCATGACTACCCAATTCAAGAATTGAGGTATTGAACGTATATAGGTATGAACCGGTTTCATCTGTGCTCGCTTCGACAAAATGCTCAACGGGAGAATGGACTGAAATTGTAATAGCCGAATTTGGTGCACTTGTTCCAAAAATTGTAAGGTTATCGCCTTTCTTAACAGTCGTTTTATCAACATCTATGGTTGGAGAAATAAATATTCCTGAAATGGTAGTTGTTGCACCTTCAGTAATATAAAGCGGAAATGAAAATAAACCTGATTTTCTTCCGCCTGCATCTTCCGAATATACAGAGAAAGAGTAATTTCCTTGATTTAATCCGTCGAGCATTACGCTAAAACGAGCGTCGGGACCTGCTATTGTAGTTATAGCTATAACATTATCTCGTAAAATAGTGACGCGAGAAAGCGGGTATGCTCGGCCGGAAAAAGAGACTGCGGTCGGGG
>DAORIR010000053.1:0-4138 GCA_035438605.1 Minisyncoccota bacterium | reverse complement strand
TTTTTTATTTAAATGGGCTCTTTAAGGGGCTCATTTGCCAAATTTCTCCCTTTCTGTTACTATGACGCCATGTTAAAGATCAGATTGCAACGCATAGGCCGCAAGAATCAGGCGCATTTCCGCGTCATTTTGACGGATCACAAGAACGCCGCAAAGACAGGCAAATTCCTCAAGATCCTCGGCTCATACAATCCGCACTCGAGCGAATTCATCGTCGACGCAGAAGAAGTAAAGACTCGCATCTCTCAGGGTGCGCAGCTTTCTGACACCGTCCACAACTTCCTCGTCAAGCAGGGCATCATCGAAGGCAAAAAGAAAAACGTCCTTCCGAAGAAGTCTCCAACAACAAAAAGAAAAGAAGCGAAGGCTGCATAGTTTTTGCAATCCTTCATTTTTTATCAACAGCACAGCTCGCAACCGCGCAGTGATTTGGTATACTTTATATAGCAGTACATCGAAACTGCCGCTTATCAGTCATTCGAATAATCTATTATGTCAGACCAAGAATTTTTACAGTATGTAGTTAGCTCTCTCGTTGATGTTCCAGCAGATGTCAAAATCAGCCGCAATGTCGATGAAATGGGTGTCCTTCTTACTCTTACAGTCAACCGCGACGACATGGGCAAGATCATCGGTCGCGATGGCCACACAGCCAAGGCGATCCGAACACTTCTCCGCGTCATCGGCATGAAGAACAATGCTCGCGTCAACCTCAAGATCAACGAACCAGAAGGCGGCTCAAACGAACGTGCGCCAAAGCCTACTGAAGCTTCATCAGTCGATGCAGCCATGGAAGATCTCAAGGGAATCTAAATAGTTCCGAAAAACGTCCCTCTTGGGGCGTTTTTCTTTTGCGTTGCTTGCCTATTGCGTGCCGTTGACAAACGGACTATTCGGCGTATAATTTCACGAAACACCTTAACTTAAAAAAACTATGGCTGAAGACTATGACATTAACGAGCAGCGCGCACTTGTAGTTGCGCCGATTGAATACATCTCATTTGATGATTTAATAAAAAAAATTATTGACTACAAAAAGCGTGTCGATCAGGAAATTTCCAGATTTGATACTGAAGAAAAATTAGTTTTCGCTTCGGTTCAAAACAATATCGATGCGATTTGGGAATCATTTATCAATCCAAAAAAGCTGAAGGATACGCAAAAGCCAGCATTGCCGTACGAACATACGGATTACGTGCTTGTCTATTGCCGATACTACTCTTTTGCTGAACAGGCAAAAAAGCTAGATCTCATGCTGCAGTCTGGATTCGATATTTCTGATCCAGAGCTTGTCATCAAGTCGTTCAATGCAATCAGGAATCTCGGGCTCATGTCGATGGTTGAGTACAAGAATTACACCGATCAAGTATTTGAGCTTGCAAAAGAAACTGAAAATATCGACATAATAGATGTCTATATTGATTACGCATTCGAGCAGATGGCGAACCACACGCTTTACATGCGCGAGGTACTAGAATTTCGTGCAGTTGCAACAAAGATTGAGATCTACATCAACTCAAAGCAAATTATCAAAATGATTGATTTGCTGAGCACGTGTATTCCGTACGACAAAGCATTGCTTTCGAGGATGAACACTATTTTTTCGAAAATTTTGGCATTTATCTACAGAAACGATGATGCTGATCTTTTTCATGACGTTGATCAAACCGTGCATTCGCCGGAAGTTGTTTTTCTGCTAGTGATGGCAGCTCTTAAGCAACACGACATAATCGGCGAGGGTGCTGCTGTCGAGGAAGACGAGGAAATTGAAAATGAAGAAGCTGAAAGAAAGTAAACCTAAGTAAAAAATCTAAGAACTGCCAGAGTATCGGCAGTTTTTTTATTTGACACTCTCCCTAGCTGCTGTAGTATCTGGTTAAAGGCAATAGTGCCAATACATTTAAAAAGAGATAGTCATGAAAGACACAGCTCAAAAAAAACAAGTACGCCACATCAGGGCAAATACTGGAAATCACAAACAGCATGAGTTCGGCTTTTGCAAAAAAACTAAAGGAATGCAATTTTACATTCCATCAGGCTGAGGCGATTATTGGAAACAAGACAATGCTCAAGGAAGAAGTTGACTATGTTGTCGGTCACTTTGTGAATTTACCCAAAGACACTTTTGATTTAGAGAAATCAGAAATCAGAAAGTTCTACATTGAAGTATTTGGGGAGCACTTTTATGTAGGAGATTTAATCGTTCCGCAAATAAAGGGATTTGAAAGTCTCATGATTATCCCAGAGATAAAATATCTTTCAATGGAGCGCATCTTAGAAGCGTATGATAAACATGCCTCGGGCTACTACATCAGAACAGCAAGTCTTGAGCATGAAAATATCGCTCAGCTGATTACTTTTGAACAAGAAAGGCCGGCTAAACTTTATGCATTTCTTTATCAATGGGAAGCTGGCAAGATTGGACCGCTTCACAAGAGTGTTTTGGAGGCGTTTACGAAAAATGTCAGCTTCATGACAATTAGAGAGAGGCTGCTGACTGGGCTTTTTGAAAAATGGAGGCACTCAAAAATCTTGGATTTTATCAGTCACGAAAAAAGCATGACTGTAACTTCTTCTCTTATTAAAGACAAAAATAGCGACGAGGATAAGGCGCTAATGGTGTATTTCAATGATGGAAAAATCAAGATTGATGCTGCAAACATCTCTATCCCAAACACAGATCATCTGATTCGCGAAGTTATTGTATGTTGAAACTAATTGCATTTGAAATTAAAAACTGCTGGTTGTTATCGGCAGTTTTTTTATTTGGATTTTATTTGACACCAAATTGAATAAGAGTAGTATCCAGTGTGGCAATAGTGCCTTCATAATAAAATATAAACTGATATGAAAAAAATTATCAGCGAGATCTCTGCCGAAACGTTAAGCGGACCTCTCAAGCAAATCCTCGACAATGTGTCAGGTGCTGACGGCCAGTATTGGCTTGCTCAGCTGAATCGGTTTCTCTTGATGAAGCCGACCCATGCTTTTACTGATGATATGATTAGCGAATTGTATGTTCCTGAAGTATGGCAAATGGCGAAAACCAGCATGGAAAAAGGAAACAATCTTTGGTGGAAAAAACCGGAGTGGCCGTTTGAGATAGCTACTTTTTCGTATGGAAACTTATCAAAAGATATGATCAAGGATAGGTTGACCGGAAAGCTGAAGAGAGCGCAAGGCAATCAATATGAGTTTGATACTAGTATTATGATGAAGATGATCGATGATTCGTCGGTAAAAGTTGGCAGAAAACAGAATGTGCAATTGCTGAAAATTGAATCGCGATTCCTGTTGCCTAATGTTGCTGGAGATCATCGCATTGACGCTGTGAACGTCAGTCATCCAAAATATAATTTGCAGAGATGTAACGAAGAAATTGGCTTTTACTTGTATCTCAAAACCAAGGGATTGGATGAATCCTTGGTTTCTATGCCACCATTAAGTGTGCACAAGGGCAAATATCTCATTAGTTGGCATGTGCCAACAAGAGACAAATACATTAGGTTAAGTCCAATTGATGTCGGAATTTTCAGTAAACTATCGAGGAGTTCGCAGTGGGTTTTCCAATTTGGGTAAACAATAATTCTTTTATAAAAAGGCCGGTTATTCCGGCCTTTTCGTTTGCATTTATTTGCAAAACCGATAGAGTACAATCACAGCTATATATATGCATTTCCACATTGTCACCATTTTCCCAAACATGTTCGACTCGTACCTCAGCGAGTCTATTTTGGCGCGCGCGATCAAGGAAAAGAAAATCAAAGTCAGCTTTTACGATCCTCGCCAGTACGTCAGCGGCCGCTTCAAGAAAGTTTGGCCAGACGGCAATGTCTCTCGCATTGTCGATGATCGTCCATACGGTGGCGGCCCTGGCATGATTTTGCGCGCCGAGCCTGTACTGAAAGCAGCTGAAGCGGCGATAAAGAAAATCTCAAAAAAATCTGCAAGCTCTGCCGCAAAAAATAGTAAGCCAAAAATCAAAGTAATTAATTTTTCGCCAAGCGGCGCTAAGTTCGATACAGCGATGGCCAAAACTTCAGTAAAGAAATATACAGACATTATTATGCTCTCTGGCCGCTACGAAGGAATCGACGCTCGCGTTGCCGCAATTTTGAAAAAAGAAGTTGGCGCAGCA
>DAORIR010000052.1:0-4201 GCA_035438605.1 Minisyncoccota bacterium | reverse complement strand
ACAATCAGTACACTAGACGACAAGACGAAGCGCATCATTGCCCGCGAATTTGAAGAAGCGGCAATTGAAGTCATCGTCAAAAAGACAGTGCGCGCGGCAAAAGAGAAAAAAGCCAAAAGCATCATTATTGGTGGCGGCGTTGCGGCAAACAATTACCTTCGCGAACAACTTGTGCTCGAAGCGCAAAAGGCATTGCCGACAACTGAAGTCATTTTTCCGGAGCGCGAACTTTCGACTGACAATTCTCTCATGATCGGCTTGGCTGGTTACTTTTCATACCTCAAAAATAATAAGCGCGGCGTCGATGTACTCAAAGTTGTCGCTGTTGGCAATCTCAAAATCGAGCAATAAAAAAAACGGAAGGAATAAATTCCTCCCGTTCCGGACAACGCAGTTGCCCTCGTTTACACCACCGTCAGTGCAAACTTTCGTAAACCCGCTTTTGCTTTTCACTTTTGCTCTTCTCTTTAGTAACCTTGTTCTTTACCCGGAATCAAGAGATTAACTCCGACGCCGACTTTTGGCGACCATAGCAATCGTTGCGCTTCGCCGAAGCGATGCATGAGTAGTCCGTCTGCACCGAGCTCGACATAGAAACCGATTGTTTCTTGTGTGCCGATAAGCATTCCCGGATTGATGTTGAGTTGCATACTTGCTGCGAGATGCAACTTGTACTCCTTCATATTCTCAAGCGGAATGCCGACGCCGAATTTCATTATTCTTCCTGCGTAGCGAGTCGACAAATTGTTTTGAATACTGAAGCCAAGGCCAAGATCCAAAAACGGCGTCGTTAAAAACTCAGTATTACCCAAAGAATCCTTAACCCTGAACTGCACTTTCGAGCTAGCATCGAGGCCAAGGTAGAAATCTCCGCCGCGCTTGCCATCGTTGAGGCGAGCACCGAGATTGCGCCAGACTGAGGCAGACCAATTAATTGTTTGCTTTTCTGTTTTCAGGTTGACGTACGTAACGCCAGGACCTGCAGAGTAGCCGACGACGTGGTTGTATACATCGTCTTGACCTCTTGCTTGATGTATCGTGATCAGAAATGACCAGGCGATTATCCATGCGGCCAGAAAATACTTATTTGCTGTTTCCATTTATATTATTTTTTTGTAGAGTTAACACTTTTCTGAATTGTCCCTATTCTACACGATAATGCTGTTTTGTCAATAGTGCGGAAAATCCTCATGTGCCATAATGGAAAAATGGAAGCAATGAGCAGCCCCGAAGAAATTATCGGGATCATCGACAATTATGTGCCAACTGAAGCCGACAAAGAGCTTGTTCGCAAAGCCTACAATTTTTCGCGCCGCGCACACGAAGGCCAGCTTCGCGCTTCGGGCGATCCCTACTTCATTCACGTCATTGCAACTGCCAAAAACTTGGCTCGCTACTCTATGGATGCGACGACTATTGCCGCTGGCCTTCTCCACGACACGATCGAAGACGGCAAAGCAACTGAAGAAGAAATTAAAAAAGAATTCGGCGAAGATATTTTCTTTTTGGTAGAAGGCGTAACTAAACTCGGCAAAGTTAAATACCGCGGGCGAGAGCGTCATGCAGAATCTTTGCGTAAATTCTTTGTCGCAATGGCTTCTGACTTTCGCGTACTCATTATCAAGCTCGCCGACCGACTGCACAATCTGCAAACGCTCGAATACGTTCGCCCTGAAAAACAGCGACGCATCGCGCTTGAATCTATTGAAATCTACGCACCGCTCGCCCACCGCCTCGGTATCGGCAAACTCAAAGGCGAACTCGAAGATGCGGCTTTTCCTTTTGCCTATCCAAAAGAGTACGAAGAAATTGAGAAGTTCATGAACGAAAAGAAAGAAGTTTCCGAGCAGCATATTGCCTCTGTCAAAGGTTCGCTCGAGCGCGAACTCAATCGACAGAGCATTCCGATTGTCAAAATGAGCTATCGCATCAAGCATAAGTATTCGCTTTGGAAAAAATTGCAGAAGTATCAGCATGATCCGGAAAAAATCTACGACATCATGGCGCTCCGCGTCATCGTCAACAGCGTCGAAGACTGCTATCGTACGCTCGGCCTTGTGCATATGTTTTGGAAGCCAGTTCCGGATCGCATCAAAGACTACATTGCGCTGCCGAAACTCAACGGCTACCAATCGCTCCACACAACTATTTTCACAGGAGATGGCGGCATCGTCGAAATCCAAATTCGCACAGCAGAGATGCATGGTATTGCCGAATACGGTATCGCTTCGCACTTTGCATACAAAGAAACTGGCGACGACGGCAAGCTTTCGCGTGGCACGAGCAAATACGCTTGGGTTGAAGAGTTTCGAGAGCTTTCGCGCGCAGTTCATGAATCTGGCGCATTTCTCCAAAACTTGAAGATGGATTTTTTCAAAGACCGCATTTTCGTATTTACTCCAAAGGGCGACGTTTTGGACTTGCCTGAAGATGCTTGCCCGATTGATTTTGCATACGCAGTCCATTCGGATATCGGCAATCACGTTTCTGGCGCAAAAGTGAATGGCAAAATGGTTCCGCTTTCGACAAAGCTTGAAGTTAACGACATCGTCGAAATCATGACGCGCAACGAAGCGCATCCAACTTCGAAGTGGCTCGACTTTGCCAAGACAACCCTTGCGCGCAAACATATCAAAGCGTACGTTGATGAGCATTCTCTTTTGAATAAGTATATTTGGAATCGATTTAAGACTGCAAAATAAAATACACCTTAGGCACCGGCGTCTTTTTCTACTGAAAAAGCGCCTTCTGCTCGCGCCGTCGCGCTCCGCAAATACCTAAGGTGTATTTTATTTTTCCGTAAGTTTAGAGCAAAATTGTGAGGACTTGACATAAATTTTTTATATGATAAATTGTCTCCAGCCAGTTCCTTATGTACTGAAATGCGTATTTCAGCTGACGATCTCGAGAGAGTGAAACAGTTGGAAATGGCCACCCGCCCCGGTCAAGAATTTTTGGCTCAATCCAAAATTGACCGGGGTTTATTTTCCAGAACATTTAAACAAATACATAATCGCATGAAGAAAAGACCAAATGACCGATTTGGAAACACACCAATTGGCAAAAAACAAAAACCGAAATTCGGAGATCCGAAAAAAGGATTTCAAAAACCAGCTGGCACTAGAAAAATAATGTTCCGGTAAAAAGTAAAGTTGAAGAGAAAAAAGGCGATACATTCAGATGAATGTATCGCTTTTTCTTTTGTTAAAGGTTTTCTAGAGTAGTAGTTGATAGCCACTGGAGAATTTTTCTTCCATCAATACTTCCTCCTTGATCAATATATTTTTGGAAAAGCTCTTTAGCATTCTGTCTCGCGTTTTCTTCTTTTGGCTCAGTAATCTCAATTGCAGTAGCAGCAATTTCTGGTGGAACGCGAAACTCAGCATCAGGAACAACAAGACCTGTTTGGACATAATCATTGTACTTATCGAGAGGAATATCAAGGTATGAAAACTTACCGCCATATGCATTCAAAAATGGCATTGCAATACCCTCAAGAGAACTTGTGAAAGAAGGGTTCTGCCCGATTTCGCCTTCGCGATTTCCGCGCCAAAGTCGAAGGTATCCATCTTCAACAGGAGGAAGGCTATTACGTATCGCATTAGCCCTCAGAACAAATGATCGCATACGAGGACTATTCATATACTTGTGTCCATGGCTTTCAATTTGGCCAGTTTCTTCATTCAAGATTATTTGACTGGGATCGTGCTCGAAAAAAACTTTTGCATTTTCAAAAGCTTCAGCAATTTCAGGATTCTCTTCAAAAACTTTATCAATATATGCTGACTGCTCTTCTGTAAGGCGGCTTTCAGTTTTTTTATTTGGGTCAAATTCCATATTTGAAATAATTAGAGTGAGAAATCTTTCAAGCTGTACAGCTCACTTTCCTTCTCTTCTTCAGCCTGCTTGATTTCGTCTTCGCTGCGGTCGTCGAGCGGAGCGGGTTCAAACGGAACATCGGCGCCGTGCGTTTCGCCTTCGATTGCGACAGCGTCTGGGTTCGACTGAACAAAGCGCTCAAGCATTTCGGCTGGATGCTTTGCAGATTCTGCCGAGCGGCCGTTTTTGATCATTTCCAAAATGTTATGCAGGTCTTCTGGAGAAAAATAATCGATCATGATTTTGCCGCCAACTTCCTTTTTCTCGATGTGGACGCGCGTACCGAAAGCATCTTGGAGCTGCTCTTCCATTTCCATAATTT
>DAORIR010000051.1:0-4215 GCA_035438605.1 Minisyncoccota bacterium | reverse complement strand
CTGTCGTGAGATTGTTGCGGTCGCGCTTTTCAAGCGTATACAAATATGTTGCATCGACTTGGAGCGCCATGCCTTTGCTGATGCGATTCCATAAAATGCCGGAAATCATGCGGCGGTCGTCTTCTTTGCCGTTTGATTCTTTTTCGATAATCGAAGCCATCGTCAGAATTTCTTTTTCTGTGTGGCCTGACTTTGCGATTTCTTCGAGGTACGGCTCGAGCTTCGTATTGAATTCATTGCGAAGCGTCAAAGCAATCTTTGAAGCAGTTGCTGTTTCGAAGAAGTAGTAGGTTTCTGGGAAAAGGTGTCCTTCAAATTCCATGCCGATTTCGATAAACTCGCTCTTGTCGAGAAGAGGAAGAGCTTCGCCGAGAATTTTTGCCATTTCCATTGAGCTTGCGCCTTCAGGGAGCGTGACTTTTTTGCGGCTAATGCCGTAGCGGCCAAACGAAAGCTTGTCGGCGATCGTAATGACAGACTGCGGGCTGTCGAAAATGTAATAGCCAGCGCGAATGCCTTTGTCGCCAGACAAAATAATGACAAGCGTCTGGAAAACGACTGCTGATTTGACGATCTTCTGCTCTTCGAGCATTTGGCCGGCCTTGATAACGCTTGTGCCTTCAGGAATTTCGATCAAAACGCCGACCGGAAATTCTTCTGGTGCTTTTGACATAAAGTAGAGAGCGATTGATGCACCGACAAAGAGAACAAGGATGATCAAGAAAAAACGAAAGAGCCGATTGCTGAATCGTGCCCTAAAATCGCTTTTGGTGATGAGTGGTCCTACGAGAGGCATAAAAGTATAATAGCACGAAAACTACACTGGCAAATTCGATGGCGGCTCGGATTTCTTTGATTCGATGCGCTTGAATGACGGCGTCTCTAGAACACGTCCTGGGAAGTGATAAATTGTTGCGAGCTCTTCTGTTGTCAGAACAAATGGCTTACGATCAATATTTTTGCCGCCCGTCTTTGTACTATCCCATGGTCCATGGAAGTAGCCGCGATTGCGGTAAGCTTCAATCATTTCAGCTTTGAGTTTTGCAACTTTATTGCCGCTGAAATCTTGCCATGGATAGTCGAACGAAGTTGTATTCGCTGGCTTGAAAGCATTCATATTGCCGGAAGCGTACTGCCTGAACATACCAAGGAGGCCAGTGATGTGAATCGGCTTGAACATATCTTTGTGAGCAAGGTAGATAGCGCGAATGCCAGTATCGAAACCATACTTCGTAATGCTGCGCTCGACCGCAGCAATCATATCGTTCTCGCCTTTTGTCGGACGCGCTGGACCGCCGCCTTCAGTGAGCGGCTTCTGCTGATCGGCTTTGAGCTTTTTGATAATTTCTTTGCCGACATCTTGCCACTTCTTTTTCTTGAACCAATGCTCAGGATCATCGTAGCGCGCCCAGTTTGCAGCCTGAATGATAATCTGCAGCCACATCTGCTCGCCTGCGCCAAGCGAACCCATGTATTCGATAGTCGGAGCAATTGGATCAATTTTTTCTTCTTCTTCCATGCCAGAAGATTTATCCAAGCCGAAATCAACGTACGTTTTGATCGGATATGGATCTTCTTTTGTCAGAACAAATTCAGAGCCAAACAAATTCCAGTCAGCGCTTTTGTTGTACGGCGGAATCATATCAGTATAGTCTTCGCTTTCGACAACTTCTGCTTGCGGGAATTGCGCATAGAGCTGAGCCTCAATAATAGGGCGGAATCGCTCTTGTGTATGAATGAAAAAGAAAAGCCGGCCTTCAATCGAAACGATTTCAAGCGAGAACCAAACGGGAACATTTCCATTCCAATACTTTTTATTCCACTCGGCCATGCCGCCACTCTGGTACAGTGCATTCGCCAAGAAAATTTCCATCGCCGCAGGCGACTTGAAGACATCTTGCGGAATACGGATTTGGAGAAGCGTCCACTTAAGCTTTCTGATGTGCTCTGTTTGGATGTATCCCATCCAATGATTCCAAGCCACAACGCCGAGAATAATCGGCAATGCGTACGGCAATATTTTCAGCACGTAGCCGAAGCCGTTTTGTGCGACATTGGAAAAAAGATCTTCTAACATATATGCGGAAATTATATCATGGAAAAATAAAAATCCTCCGCAAGTCGGAGGATTTTTATTTTGAGATTAGACAGTTGTGTAGAGTCCCTGCTTATTCTTCTTGAAATATTTTGCGTTCTGGAGATTGACGAGGATAGTGTTCTTCTTGAGGAAGCGTTCCTTGAGAACCTTGTCGACGATATCTTCTTTTGACATCGGACCATTCTTCTTGAGGATTTCCTTGATCACTTCCTTGACGACGCCTGGCTTGTAGCCCCATTCTGCGAGACCGTATGTGCCGCGGCCAACGAGGACAAAGCGAGCGTCCTTGATGAGTTCATTGTGAGTAGTCGCAATGTGAGTCTTCTTGCCGAAAGTAGTTTCGATAGCCTTCGCAACTTCGCGGAAGTGCATAGGATTACCGTGCTTGCGCATGATCAAATATGCATAGTCCTTGATGCCGCGAGTTTTGACGTTTGGCGATTCAGCCATACCCCACTCATTGAGCGGATTAGACTTGATTGCCTTTGACATGCCGAGCCAGCGTCGAGCGATTTCTTCATTGCAGAATTCTTCGTTGACGTTCTTGAGCTCTTCGAGGAAACGAGAAATGATTTCTGATTCTGGAACGAGTTCGTCTGTTGAAAGGTTTGTGTAGAGCTTCTTGAGGGCGCCGTGGACTTCGCTGCTGACAGCTTCGTCGATTGTCCATCGAGCGTGGAATTCTTCGTCTTCAGCATGCTTTTTGAATTCATCGCCGAGAACGAGGTAGAAATGGAAATGGTTCTTGAGCTCATCGTCTTTTGCGAGGCTTGAGAGAAGTTCATCTTCGGCAACAACAGAGCCGAGAGCAAGGAGAGCTTGCTTGAGTTCAGCAAAAGCTTCTTTTTCCGCACCGTAGACTTCTGACTTGCGGATAGTAGCGAGAGCAGCATTTTCAATCTGGCGAACGCGTTCGCGAGTGATGCCGTACTTTTTGCCGATCGCTTCGAGCGTCTTGCGCTCAGCGTCTGGCGTGAGCCCAAAACGAGAAACAACCACGTCATGAGCGCGGTCCTGTAACACTGAGAGAATTCTTTTGCTGACCTGTTTTGGTTTAATGTTTGTTGTTGCCATAGATATAATTATGTTCTATTAATTTCGTAGCAAATTCAATATATCATTCTTATGGATAAAGTCAACTACCCCCTTGACATGCGTGGTCAAATGTCAGTTTCCCCAAGGAAACTACGCTTTTCTCTGCGCCTTAATGCGATCGAGGTCAGTGAGGTACTTCTTGCGGAGACGTACTGATTTCGGCGTGATTTCGAGGTATTCATCGTCTGACATAACTTCAAGTCCGCGCTCAATAGTGAGCGTAAAAGCCGGTCGGAGGATAATTGCTTCGTCAGTTCCAGAAGCGCGCATGTTCGTAAGCTGCTTTCCTTTGATTGGGTTAACGGACATTTCTTCGCCCTTTGTAACGTTGCCGATAACCATGCCTTCGAAGACTTCAGTACCGTGTTCGATGTACATAATGCCGCGCTCTTGCAAGTTGCCGAGAGCAAAAGCCACAGCCTTGCCGGCGATCATTGAAGTCATTGATCCAACTTCGCGCTGCTTGATTTCGCCGGCGTATGGCTTGAAGCCAATAACGCGAGACGACATAATTCCCTCGCCTTTTGTATCGACGACGAACTGGCTGCGGTAGCCGAGCAAGCCGCGAGTCGGAATTTCAAATGAAAGACGAGTGATGCCGTCCTTTTCCTGCATGTGCGTCATGAGGCCGCGGCGGCGAGTGATTTTTTCAATAACAGCGCCAGATGAAACTTCAGGCACATCGATGATGAGCTCTTCGTATGGCTCTGTTTTTTCGCCATTTTCCATATGGATAATAACCTGCGGCTGCGAGACCTGCAGTTCGTAGCCTTCGCGGCGCATATTTTCGAGGAGAACAGCAATGTGAAGTTCGCCGCGTCCGTAGACTTTGTAGCTCGAAGGACCTGAGCCGCCTGCAGCTTCAAGGTTTTCGAAATCGACTTTGAGGCCGACGTTGATTTCAAGTTCTTTTTCGAGGCGCTCGCGTATCTGGCGACCAGTAACGAATTTGCCTTCGCGTCCAGCAAATGGAGAGTCGTTGACGAGGAAGTCGAGGGAAATTGTTGGCTCATCGATTGCAA
>DAORIR010000050.1:0-4439 GCA_035438605.1 Minisyncoccota bacterium | reverse complement strand
CTTGTTGGTAAATGTTACTGCAAGAATGTTTGACGGACTTGTGCCATGCTCGACAATGTTGAGAATGCGGTGGACAATCGTTTTTGTTTTTCCGGCCCCTGCTCCGGCAATAATCAAAAGCGGCCCCTCGATAGTGCCGGCAGCTTCCTTTTGTTTGTCATTGAGTCCTTCGAGAATATCTTTCATGCCAGAACACTATAGCAAATAAAAGAAAAAAGCCGGAAATTTCCGGCTTTTTTCTGTGGTTTTATTTATTCGTACACGTCGTCCGTTACAATGTTTTTTGGTTTGTTACTTATGATTTTTACTTTATTTAGATTTCCGTTCGAGACAACACTTGAGTTATCGGCCACATTGCCGCTGTTGACGACAATTCCACCATTTTGCATATGCGCTGCTGAAAGGTCGCTGGTGTACTCTCTGATGTTGACGCCATTGTTCTTCATTCTCTGAAGGGCATTCTTAATATACATTTCTGTTGGTTCATTTGGCTTTGGAACAAGTCCTGAGTCAGCACGGATCTTTTTCACAATGTTGAGGTAATGGGCTGTTATCTGATCATTTGGGTTGGTCGGCTTTGCATTGAGGTCATCAACTGCTCGGCTCTTGAGCAATATCTCTATCTGTTTATTGTCGTCGCCGAATGTGTCGTCGAAGAGTTTTTCAGATCTGCGGTTTACAACGCCGTCGAATGCATTGTTCTGGTTGTAGCTGTGCGTATCGAGCTGAACGAACTGGCCGTTGATTTTTACTTCTTTGTAGTATGTGCCATTTGGAGATTTCGGAAGATCGTATCGCGCATTTCTGTCTACTTGGAACATTTGCTCATTGGCTGCCTGTGAACCGTATGCCTGCTGTTGCTGTCTCAATTCCTCAGATGCTTGCTGCGCAGCATCGTAGAATTCCTGTTGCGCTGCTCGCTCTGCTGCCGTGCGGGCTGCAAAATCTTGCGGCGATTCTGGGAGCGATCCGCTCATGCCTCCTGACCTGCCCGTTGTGTCATACATATAATTAGGATTTGATGTCGGATAGTAGCCGCCTGTGCTTGTCGATTGATATGTTTGTCCGTTTACGAGGCTCTTCCCGTATTGAGGAAGAATTCTCTCTTTTGCGGCAGCCGCATCTTTTGCGGCCATTGCTGCTTCGTACTGCGCGCCCTTGTCAGCAAAAATGCTTTCGTCTGGCTTTTTGAGGTTTGGATAGTTGATTTGGTTCGCCTCGCTTGCCCCAGCAACTTTTACTGTCTTGCCATTGTAGTCGAACATTTTCTCGTCGTACTTGTAAATTGTAGTGCCATCCTTGCTTTCGAGGATGCGAGCGCTTTCATCTCCGACGCCTTTGTATGTGAGGTTTCCCTCTTTGTCGATTTCAAGTGTTGATCCCTTCATGATCATTGCACTCTCTTCAATTTCACCTGGCTTATAGAATCCGTACTTGATAGCAAGTTTTGTCGGATCAGTTTCCAATATGCCTCTTACTGAAGCTGGCATATCACTAGGGTCAACACCGGCATAATCTGCTGCCAATGTTTCTTTGAGTTGCCTGATTGTTTCGATAGAGCCTTTTGGAGAAAATGAAACCGTCTGGGGCTTAACAGTATATTCGGTTGATGCTACGTCGTCTTCTGTTGTTTCTTCCTCAGATGTTTCTCCATCAGCGTACCCATGGTCTTTATTTGTCTCATCTGTTTCAGTGTCGCTGACTTCGCCATCTTCAATTTCTGTTTCTACCTCAGGATCAGGATTTGGGTCAGGAGTGAATGGCATTTCCTCTGCTTCAACAGCCTTAAGTGCTCCAATTCTTGGCGTGTCTGTTTTTACAAAAGTAGATTTTCGAACATATGCGCGCGAAGCATCTTCTTCAAAGTCTGGACGTGCAATGATCGGCATGCCGCTTGCGTCCGTCTCGTTTGCAGCTGATTCGATTTTGTCGGCAGGAATATCCGAAAGCTTGCCGACTCTTGGCTGGTCCATTGCTACATCAGTATTGTATGCATCAGCAGAATCAATGCCTTCAAATCCAGGATTCTTAATATAGTCAGCAGGCATTTCGCTTTTCGCATAATCGCCCTCGTAGCCTTCGGCAAAAGGCGGTTTAGTGTTTGCACCTTCTCGCTCGCTTATGTAATCAGTTGCGCTTCCAGGAACATTGCGGTCGAGCGGAGAAAGCGGATTCATTGATGTTGGCTTATTGAAAAATCCTTTAATGTCGCCAGTCGCCGTTATTTTGCCCATGCGTGGTTGGTTTGCTTCGACTATTGTATTTTCCCTTGCCGCTATGTTGCCGCTAGTGTTCAATGCGTCGTGTGTGTCTGCGGCTGTGCTTGCATAGGAAGTAGCTTCATATGCTTCACGTATCAAAAAGCCGGCTGCGCCAAATGCTGTGCCAATCAGAGCGTTTTTCATTGCGAACTTTGCCATGTAGCCTCTGCGCGCTGCATTTTCTTTGGAATCTGCACGGCCGTATATAGTTGCCATGCTTCTACTTGCGCGCTCGACGTATGCCTCAACAGTTTTTGGGTCTGTTGCTATTGAAACAACGCCAGCATTTTTTATTGCCTCCATGAATGCAATTTGGTTATTGAGGCGTTCGTCTTTGTTGCCGAAAGTTATTTTCCCTGCTCTAGCTCGAGCGATTGCATGCTTAACTCGGTTGTCGAGTCTTGCGCGATAGATTGATGCTTTTTCCGGATTAGTTTCATTCTTGAGCTGGTCGGTAAGCATTGTTATCTTTTCCATGAAAGAACTAGCTCCTCCTGCGCTGTCTTCAGCAGATATTTTTATCATTTCCGGGACATCGGTGCTTATGTCGAACATTCCTTTCTTTACATCTTTGCCAAGCTTGCTGCTGCCGCCTCTCCGCATTTGCGCTTCATTTTCTCTCAGATTTTTCTTGGCAGTGAACCATCCTCTTGCCGCCCCGACAGCTCCGCCGATTACACCTGACATTAAATAGTCGAGAGTTTCTGTGTATTTTCCGTATGTGCGCGCTGCAAAACCAGCTGCGGCATAGTACCCTTTATTGTCTCGAGTTAGGAGATCCTCTCCAACATTTCTGACCTCGCTCCCTGCGTTTGTTACTCTATCAGTAAGCTTGCCTCTGCTGTCGCGGGTAAAATCATTGAGAACGCGCTCGTTCTCTGGGTGGGCATTCATGAGTCTATTGAGTTCGATATTGTTATCGATCTTTGAGAACTCAAGCTCAAGGACTTTTGCGTCTGCGTTTATGCCATGATTCCTTTTGTAGAGTTCAATGCACTTATTTTTCTCGGCTTCGTATCTGCTTCGCGCTTCGCGTGCTTTTTGTTTCTGCTTGAAATAAGAAGCATTATTGCTTTCCCATTCTGGAGGAATATTATGAAAATCTGTTGCCGCTTGGTTGAGCGCTCTCTGTGCACGAAAAGCATTTGTGCCTTCGCCTAGAAGGCTAGCGAGTCCTGAAGCATACTGCACTTCAACTTCGCCTTTCTCGTTCTCGATAATAGGAGTCTCCATTATTTTGACGCGGGTAATGATTGCATCAATAGCACTCTTGTGTTCAGCATAGCCGCCGGCTCTGAGCTTTTCGAAAGTGCGGGATTTAACATCTGCCATTTTTGTGTTTTTGAAAATATTGGCACCAAAACGCCCAACCCTTCCGCGCTTAGCCTGTTCTTCTTGAAAAACACCTTCTGCTAGTTCGTCTACCTTTTCAAGGGTTGTTCCTGTGAGCGACTGAAGTATGAAATGTTTCTGTCCAATAGAAAGCTTGCTGTATTCTGGGTCATTCTCAAGCTTGCCGATATCTTCTGGAGTGAAATCAAAGCGAGTTTTGTATATGTCGTGGAGATTTTCTTGGCGGGAGCGAGCCTTGTTTTCAAGAAGTGCAATATCGACATCTCTTCTTATTCCAGTAGTGAGGTCCTCCACTGTATATATGTTGCTTTGTACTCCACCAGCTTTTCCGATGACAGTGAAAGTCTGGTCGTCGATGGTTAAAGTCTCGCCTTCTAGTTTAGGGGCTGAGAATTGCTTTTCCTTGCCAATAACCATTGTTGCAACAATCGGGCTAGACTTGGATTCCGCCTGAGAATCTATCGATTGGCCGATCTCAGCCTTGAGGCTTTCGGCCTTCTGGTTTTTGCTGGCTACGGTTTCTGGAGAAGCAATTGGCTCAACCTTCCGGTCCTCGGTTTCCGGCTCCTCTGCCTCCTCGTGCTTCGACACATGTTTGTCGACAGCTTCCTGCGCCCATTTTTCGGCGAGCATTTCGTGCTCGTCTTTTAGGTGTTCCATTGCCATATGAAATCATTGTAACAGCCAGAATCCCTTTGCCGCACAATAATGTGTTGATACTTCGCCAATTTTGCCGTCTTTGTCAAAAAAATTACACCACATATACCCCATTGACTCCAGTTTTTTGGCGGGTTACCATATCTTTACCTCAGTATCGACGTTGAT
>DAORIR010000049.1:0-4469 GCA_035438605.1 Minisyncoccota bacterium | reverse complement strand
CAGAATAGCCCTTTTTGTAAACAAGATAGTCTATAGCGCACATATTTTTTAGGCTTTTTCAGTGGTCAGAAATCTTTCATACTAGAAAAGTAATTATTAAAATTATCAAGTTTTATATTACTAAGGATTATCTATGACGTTTAAATATCCTTATTAATAAAGATATTATCATATTTTAATTAGATAAATTAAGGTTAAGTATGAACTTAATAAGTTATAGAACTACTTTTCTAACATGAAAAATTCCAATTCATTAAATAAGGAGAGTCTGATCACTCATTATGATCTATCCACTCAAATTATAAGAACCCGCTGACGCACGAGAAGGGTCACTATGATATTATGTAAGTACATTAATTAACGTTATAGGGTAAGGAACCCTGAGGTTCTATTTCTAATAAGGTCACAAAAATTGTGCTACCATAGTAGTACACAAACTATGAAAAAATTCCTTCTCGTTTTGAACGGTCCGATGTGTGCAGGCAAAAGCACCATTGCCAACATTTTCCTCGCCAGAGACAATGTCTTTCGCGGTTCCTCAGATCGCATCAAGTGGCTTATCAGCAACTATTCTGCCGATAATCCAGAGCATCGCACGATCGCCAAAAAAATAACACTGGCTGCAATTGAAAGTGCGATGGAGTCCGGCCTTTCCGTCGTTGTTGACGGAGGATTTGGAGACCACAGAGCTGCTTACAAAGCGATGGCTGCAAAAAATGGGCATGCATACGTAAGCGTAAACATTGAAGCTCCGCTCAATATTTTGGAGCAGCGTTTTTTGGAGCGAGTTGAGTCAGCAAAACAGAAAGAAGATAAAAAAATCAGTGTCGATACTCTCGAAGGATTCCATTCTCGGTATGCATGGTATTTGGATAAAAATAAAGATACTGAAGCTGCGGTTTTAGACTCAAGCAAATTGAGCACAACAGAAATCGCTGCAGAAATCGAGAATATGATTAATAATAATTAATAGAAATAAAATCTATGTCAGAATCAGGACCAAACCCATTAGAGAATAAAAATAGCCGCGAAGCATTGAAGCTGGAAAAAATATCGCTCGCCATTGAGCTTTCCAAAAATCTTGAAGGATTTCCTTTTGGCGGAATCCTCGAAGAGTCGTATGCAAAGCTTAAAGAGACCGAACAAGAAGAAAATTATCCTAGCCGCATTCCTTCAATTGATTCTATTTTGGAGCGCTTCAAAAACGAGGGCATAAAAGTTCCGCTCAGCGAGGAAGAAAAAACTACTGGCAATATCGTATTCTTGCCGACTGGCAGCAATGACGACGACGACAATCTTCGACCAAAGCATTTCGAAATCTACGAAGGCATGGATGAAAATCTCAAAAGACTCATTCTTATAGACAGGGAATTGTCTGCAAGATAAAACGGCAAGATAAAAGGGGGCTAACATATTGTTAGCCCCCTTTGTCATCCGGCTTGTCTGCGATAAGTATACTCTTCGTATGCCAACTGTGCGCAATGCTCGTCGCTAATGATTGATTCATCAATGAGCTTAATGAGCTGAAGATTGCTCATCGCTTTGCAGAAGTTGGTGACCATGACGCATTCGATAATTGCCCTGCCTTCGTTATCCTCAGATTGCCGATCCAAATCTCTTAGCGTTTGCAGCATGTCGAGTACCATTTTTTTCGGAAGCTCTTCAAGAAGCTTTGCAAAAGACGTCAAAAAGACTTGCTTGCAGTAAAAGGCAAATTTCCAATCGGATCCGAGATATTCGTAAGCTTGCGGATCTTTGTAGAATTCGCTCATTTCTTCGAAAGTGAGCGATTCCTTGATAAGCTTATTCGTTATAAAGTTTTTATCAAAGTCGAGGCAAAGTTTATTCAGGACGCCAGATCGCATTGATTCTTTTGACTTAATGTTGAGATCATTAAGTAGTTCTCGCAATTCGTCATTTGGGAATCCGTCTTTCATATTTCTCTGGAAGTATCCGTCGAAAATAGGAGACTCTTCAAGATGTTGCGCATGCATGTAGACTTTAGCATCCCTGTTTCTTTGCTTGATCAGTGTTGCAAGCTTTTCGCCAGTCATTTCTCTTTCGTCTTTCCCGTCAGCGCCTTTATTGTAAGGGCTAGCGTGGAATAGGTTGCTGGTGAGAACTGTTACAGGGCCCGTCTCGCTGACTGCCGATATTGCATCTACTGAATTGCTGACTTTGGCCATTTCATCTGCGATGAAAGGGTAGAGCTTTTCGATAAACTTTGCTAGTTCAAATTCGTTTCGGGCGCAGACATAGACAAGCTTAATATTTCCGTTTTTCTTCATGTTTAGGTTTTTTAGGTAAGTGTATGGCATTACCATAAATTAAAATAGAAATGGTGTCAAGCAAGAGCGTGCGCTGCTTGCTGGCGGGAAAAGTGATCCTGCGAATGTGATATAATTTACCCATGAAAAATATCAAATACATAATCGTCCTCGCAATTATTGTCGTTTTGGCAATTGTCGCAAGCAAAAACTGGAAGACAAAAGAAGAACTCGCAGCGCTCAACAATACAAATGAAACTCCATCAGAAACAGGGTCTGCAGCATTTTGTTACATCTGGAATACAGAAGCAGGCGATAGCGCAACGCTCAAGCTCATCACTTCAGACGGGATCGATGTCACTGGCACATTTGACTATGTTCCATTTGAAAAAGACAGCAAGAAGGGAACAATCAAAGGCAGCGTTGGTGCGCTAGACGAAGTTGCGATGCAGCAGGAAGCAGATCTTTTGTGGACAGTAAAAGGCGAAGGCCTCACAAACGTTGAAGAGCTCAGCATTATCCTCGGCGCCGGAACAGCAAAGGTTGGCTTTGGCGAAATGAAGCTTGATCCAATCACTGGCATCTACAAATACGCAGACAAGAGCAAGGTTACCTACGAGCCAACTCTTCAGAGAACTGAGTGTACTGACGTAGTTATTCAATAGTTCGTGTCCTAGTGGTGCGCATTTTTGAGCACGGGTATATACTAAATATAGGTCGTATCGAATTATTAGGTAAAACTAGTAGTACAATATGGCGACAAGGAAACAAGCGATAGCTCAGAAAGCAAATGCGGCAGCCCGCCGCAATGTTGCGAATACTGTGCGCCGGCGCAGCAATCACGGCCGAAAGCACAATAGCTAGCTGATTCCCAATTCAGCACTCAGCAAGAAAAAAAGCCCGACCTTGAAAAAGGTGGGGCTTTTGTATTAAGCGGCAATAGGCCGCTTTCCCATGTTCGAAAGATGCCGAACATGAGCTTTGAGTGCTTTCCAAAAAGTTGTATTTTCTTGGTAAGTGTAGCCGAATTCAGCACATGTTTCCTTAACGATAGGCTGCAGTTCTGGGTACCAGACTTCAGAAATCTTATCGAAGAGGTGATGCTCAACTTGGTGTGTTAATCCTCCTGTATATTCGCGCAGCAGCCAATTTTGAGTTGCAAAATTGGAGGTGGTGCGAATCTGGTGTACAGAATAGTCTTCATCGATAACGCCATCTTCTGGTTCATCGACCATGACGACATTGTCGACTGCGTGCGCAAGCTGGAAGATGGTGCTGATAACAAGACCAACAGTCAAAATCCAAATAGTTATTCCCCAAAATACATGTATGCCAGGCAAAAATTGCATAGGAATGTAGATGAAGATTAAGCCAAACAGAGCTTTGCTCACCCAGAATTTTACATGTTTAAAGAAAGTAAAGTTTAGATCTTTCTGCGCGCTTTTCTGCAGGATGTATTTTTTGGCGTCCATAAATGTAATCCAAAAAAAGTATCCGAACATGTAGAGAACCCAAATATAGTACTTTTGGTACTGATGAATTGGATACCATGGCTGAGAAGGGTGCAGCCTTCCCGCTATTCCGATGTAGACGTCGCCGTCGTGATCATGAATATTGGTAAAGGTGTGATGCTCGACATTGTGTTTTACTTTCCACATGTCGTCATTGCCTCCGAGGATGTTAACGCTAAAACCAGCCAGTTTGTTGATTGTGCTGTTTTTGCTGAAGGTGTTGTGGTTGCCGCCGTGCATGACATTAAAGCCAATGCCTGCGGTAGTTAGGCTAAACAATATTGTAAAAATAACTTTTGCCAATATTGGTAGCTGAGTAAATACAAGCAAACTGTATAAGAGTATCCATGTAAGGATAAACAATACAGCTTTGACATGTACGCGTGCCGTGCCTTTCTTTGACCGTCCATCAAAGAAGACATTTACCCGATTTCGAAGCGTTCGAGCAAATTCTTTTGATTTTGATTCGAAAGTGATTTTATCCATTATGTATGTATTTTTTAAGTTACGAATTTGGCTTTCATTATACCATTTTCGCGACGCAATGAGGCAAAAGAAAAGGCCTTGTCTCTCGACAAGGCCTTCCATTACTTTTGAGTTGATCTCAAATTTTTCATAGTCCGCAAAGGGTCTATGTCTTCTTGCTTGAAGAAATTATCCGAAACGACATAAAGTACTCCGCTTTTGGTTT
>DAORIR010000048.1:0-4473 GCA_035438605.1 Minisyncoccota bacterium | reverse complement strand
GTCGCCGTCGCCAGAGAGAATGATCGCTGCATCGATGCGCGGCGCTGTTCGCACTGCGTCGATTGCAAGGCCGACATCCCAGTCTCCTTTCTTTGCTCCGCCAGCGAAGACCTGAAGGTCTTTTGTGCGAGTTTCGATGCCCATTTTTTCGAGGGCTTCAAAAAAAGCTTTCTCATCCCCCGCTTCCGAGGTAATGACGTATGCGATTGCGCGAACGAGCTTTCGTCCGGCAACAGCATCTTTGACTACAGAGCCGAAATTGACTTTGCGGTTGTAGAGATTGCGTGCGCTGTGGTAGATATTTTGCGTATCTATAAAGACGGCAACGCGCTGTTCTTTGTGTTTGATGATTGACATTAGAGTATGTAAAAAATTATTTGTATGTAAAATATCGACCTGCTATGTTTCGAAATGCGTGCGCATTAATATAAACAAATGCGCATTCTGGCCATTTGGCCACAACGAGTATATCACTAAAACAAAACCCGCCAGAGGCGAGCTTTGTTGATTATTTAAGTTCGAGGGCCTTTGTAACTTTAGCGAAGGCAGACTTGTTGTTTCGCTCCAAAAACTTCATGTGGGAGCGTCGGTCTGCGACCATCTTGATGAGACCACGGCGGGAATGGTTATCCTGCTTGTGCTTCTTCAAGTGAGATGCAAGGCTTTCAATACGTTCAGTCAAAATAGCGATCTGAGCAGGCGAAGAACCGTTGTCCTTGTCGTGCAGCTGTACTTTTTTGATTGCGTTGGCTTTCTTTGTTTTCTTCAACATAGCTCGCACATCATAGCACATGAACAAAAAAAATGCAAGCCCTCCCTTGGTCTGCCCACTAAACGAC
Source organism: Minisyncoccota bacterium (assembly GCA_035438605.1). Lineage (GTDB taxonomy): Bacteria > Patescibacteriota > Minisyncoccia > Phycocordibacterales > UBA9973 > JAGOSA01. The sequence goes on along the minus strand of DAORIR010000048.1, from coordinate 3,634 downwards.
ATTTTTAGGCCAAATTGGCAAATTTCGGCTGCCTGACAACGTAAAAGCTCCTCATATATAATGATATATAAGGAGCTTGGGTGTTTAGGTTTTCGACTTTAGTCGATTTGGACCTAAGACAATGGAGTCGTAATTTTCATCTCTAATAGTTGGTCGCACATGATCGTAACCAGCTTCTTCAGATTCGCTATAATATTGCGCATTAATGTCTACCGGACGATGTACTTTCCACATAAAGTAAAAATAGTACAGAGAGAGGTAAATGATAATGCTTAAGCCTATAACAAAATTGTTCGAATACTGGTCGTCGTATTGTCGCATGTCAGCAGTGTTTTTTAATCCCAAAACGGCAAGGAGACAGAAAATCGCTGCAATTGCAAAAATAGACATAATAATGTGTTGAACTAAAATAATATGAAATCCAGGACGGATTTGTTTTTTCATTTTTACAGCTGTTTCTTCGAGCATACCATTTATAGCCTTTGGGTCAAATGATATACTTTCTCCATGTCCTCCGGCAGCGATACAGATATTGAAAAAATGAAGAGACAGTTTCTCGAATACATTGAAATCGAGAAAGGCAATTCGCTCAAGACTGTCGTTAACTACGATCGCTACCTCACGCGCTTTTTCAAAGAACAGAAGATAAAGACTGTCGGCGATATAGACGAAGAATCTATCCGTACTTTTCGGCTCAATCTCAATCGCGCGCCCGGAATCAAGGTCAAAGGCCAGTCGTCTGGCACTATGAAAAAAAATAGCCAGAACTATCACCTAATTGCGCTCCGCGTTTTTCTCAAATTTTTGATGCGCCGCGGAATAGATGCATTGCCAGCAGATCGCATTGAGCTCGCAAAAGTAAAAGAGCGCAGCCTCGACCTCATTACCGTCAATGAACTGTTTCGCATGATTGAAGCATCGCTCAAAATTACTCCCGCTACTTCTGAGGCTGGCAAAAAGACGAATGAAGAACGCGCTCTCCGCGACCATGCAATGCTACAGCTTTTTTTCTCGACTGGCTTGCGTCTCTCAGAGCTCAGTTCTCTCAATCGCGATCTCGATTTATCGCGCGATGAATTTTCTATTCGCGGCAAAGGAGAAAAAGTTCGCGTTGTCTTTTTGTCCGATGATGCAAAGTCAGCTATCCGAAAGTATTTGGAAAAAAGAAAAGATATAGATGAGGCGATGTTCGTCGAGCTCTCGAGCAATCGCGGCAAAAAAATCGAAGGCCGCAAAGATTCTTGCCGCCTCACTCCCCGATCGATCGAGCGCATCGTCCGCGACATTGCAACGAAGGCCGGCATTTCCAAAAAAGTTACGCCGCACGTTTTGCGCCACTCATTTGCAACAGATCTTTTGTCGAATGGCGCAGACATTCGCTCAGTACAAATGATGCTTGGCCACGCCAACATTGCGACGACACAAATCTATACGCACATTACTGACAAGGCGCTGCGCGATATCCATAAAAAGTTTCATAGCAAAAAAAACTAGTTTGGAAAATAAAAAAAGCATAAAGAAAAAAGGGACTCAAATGAGTCCCTTAATTTTTTTTGCCGGGGCGATTACGGCTAAGCCTTTTCTGTTTGTGTTTAGCTGTGGTTACCTCCATTCTTTGGCACCGGTACTTTGCCGGATATTCCTATGCCCTGATCTTTTTTTCTGCTTTCGAAATTTTGAACATCATTGTTCGTCATCATTGTTGTGCCGCCACCGCTGACTGCAGGGCCTCTGTTGCGAATCTGTTTTACCATGATATTTGTTTTTTCAAATAGCGACAGTGCTACTTGTTTCATCTGATAGTAGCGCAACTATTCATTTTGTAAACATTGTCCTGTTGATTATTGTGGGTTACAGTTGTCGTATGCGAATCGTCTCATGGAATACGAACGGCCTCCGCGGCACAATCAAAAACGGCATGTGGGAACCTTTTGTGGCTTCAGTAAAGCCTGACATTATTTGCCTGCAGGAAACAAAGTCGGAGCCGTCTCAGTTGCCGCCTGAATTTTTGGAAATGACAAAAGAGTGGCACGCTTCTTATTCTTGGAGCAAAGTCAAAAAAGGCTACTCGGGTGTCGCAATCTATTCAAAGGAAAAGCCTATCAAAGTTGAAGATGGTTTCGGCCATCCTGAGTTCGACGACGAAGGGCGCACTATTATTGCTTACTTTGACTCTCCTGCTGGCGACTTTGCTGTGATCAACTGCTACTTTCCAAACGGCGGTGGCGGGCCAGTTCGTTTGGCGTACAAGCTTGCTTTTTACGCAGCCTTTCTCGATTTCGTAAATAAGCTCAAGAAAAAATACCATGTCATTTTTACTGGCGACGTAAACACTGCACACAATGAAATTGATCTTGCGCGCCCAAAGGAAAATGAAAAGAATACTGGCTTCCTTCCGATCGAGCGCGCATGGATGGATAAGCTTGTTGGCGATGGCTGGGTAGACGTCTATCGCCACTTTTTTCCCGATAAGGCTGAAGCCTACACATATTGGGACCAAAAGACCGGTGCCAGAGCCCGCAATGTGGGCTGGCGCATCGATTACTTTTTTACAACAGAAGAGGTTATTCCGTACATAACAAAAACATCAATACATTCTGATGTCTACGGCAGTGATCATTGTCCCCTTTCGATTGATGTTGATTTTGATCAAGAGCAGGAGTATAGTTCTGAATAAGTTATATTTGATTTTTATTGCTGGTTTTCGAGACAAACACTTACTTGCCTTCCCATCTGTATGGTTTGGTACCCATGCATGAGGCAAAATTAAGATCCCAGTTGATTGAACAGCTGGGATTTTTTGCGCCTCAGGTGTAGGATTGAATATATGCAAACAGATTCTATTATTCTCGGCGGCGGATGCTTCTGGTGTCTTGATGCTCTCTTTAAGCGTGTCGAAGGAGTGAAGAAAATAACGAGCGGATACACTGGTGGCGAAAATGCAAAAACTGGCAGCGCAAACATAGCTCCAACATATGAAAGTGTCTGTACAGGTACAACTGGCCACGCAGAAGTTGTTAAGCTGGAATTTGATCCCGCAATAGTTCCACTTGAGGTTTTATTGAGAATATTTTTTGAAATACATGATCCGACAACGCTCAACCAGCAAGGCGGAGATATTGGTACTCAGTACAGATCAGTAATTTTTTATAAAGACGAAAACCAAAAGCAGCTTGCCGAAAAAGTACGCAGCGAAGCTCAGGCAAATTGGAAAAATCTTATTGTTACAGAGATTGTACCGCTCGAGCATTTCTATCCTGCAGAGGAATATCACCAAGATTACTATGCCAAAAATCCAAACCAGCCGTATTGTGTAGCTGTCATTTCGCCAAAGCTTGAAAAGTTCCTCAAACACTAGCCATTCACAATAGCCTTTACGAATGAGGCTTGTTTTGCTATTATCCATTTCCACATAAGTGGAATGCACATCAAAAAAAGAATACGTTATATGGCTATCAAAACAATCACCACACTAGAGGGAAATTCCTCTGGGCAAATTATTACCTTTTCTCAGCCTATTTTGAGAAAAGAAGACCTTATTTTGCCGGCAACCATCGGCAAATACTGCGACACAGTTAAGATTGTTGTTCTTAGGGAAACACCCAAGTACCCACGAAGGTACATTATCGACGCG
>DAORIR010000047.1:0-4674 GCA_035438605.1 Minisyncoccota bacterium | reverse complement strand
AGGTGATTTTTTGATGCTCCGAACTTGGGATGATGTTCGATTGGCGATTTTGGAGGGATAAATAAAAAAAGTGATACATCTCTGTATCACTTTTTAACAATCATCTTATTCTGAATTTTAATCAATCGGAACTAATCCTCCATATTTTCAAAAACTCTTTCAACTAAATCTGCTCGATTATTTTTCTCTCCGTCGGTAGTTAGCTCATCCAAGATGACCTTTCTTACATGACCCTGACTATTTCCAGTTTTTGAAGCAATTAGAGTCACAATCTCTTCTTCGTTCACAAACAGGACTTCGGCCTTTATCACGGGAACTCTGTCCAGCCTGATATGCCATTGAATGTAAAACCATTTTTTATTCATGTTGGGATATTTAATTGGTTATCACAAAAGCCAGCAGCTTCTTTGAAAACCAATTAAATATGACGAAAAACTATTATTTAAATAATAGCATACAATTTTATTTAGTCAAACACCAATATAAAAACCCCACCATTGCTGACGAGGTTTTTATATTTGGCTCGGGAGGTAGGGATCGAACCTACGACCAACCGCTTACGTTTTCTCCACTATTACTAGTGGTACGGACTATATCATCTCCATATTTTGATTGCTCAAAACGTAGGAGTGAGGCGCTTCGGATCCTGAAATTTTATTTTCAGAACACTACTCTCTTGCGAGATAGTCTCTACACCTTCAACAATTAAATAAATTAATTGAAGCTTGGCTCGGGATTACCCACTGTAAATATATATTTAAGTTAGGGCTTCCCCGAATTCACCTCATTTTCGATCTATTTTTCAATAGAAAGCTGCGTAATGCCAGACTCAACTTCTCTGTGACAATTTGCACAAAGCAGTACGCACTTATCAAGTTCCTTTTGCACAACGCTCCATGCGCGAGTGTAACCTTTATCGCCTACACCGAAATGTTTATCTTTTGGATCAACATGGTGAAGCTCTAAGGCACCCACACACTTTTTGTATCCACAAATTTGGCATGCGCCACCTTTGTATTCAACCGCAAGATCTTTTATCTTCCTGCGTCGTTTTGCAACAGCTTTGATGAGTGCTTCTCGTCTATCAGCATATTTCCTGTTATCTGGCATAAGTAAATTATACCAAAGGCGGAAATCCCCACAGGCGGTCGCTCTACCGCTGAGCTACTCCCGAATCTTCTTCGTTTTGCCGGCCGAGCTCGCCCGAAAGCGAAATTGGCCGACGGGGTTATCCTATCAAAAAAAGGCCGAAAAATCAAAGTTCTGCGCACGGGCCGAATAGGCCTGCCCCTAGCCCTCCCCGATTGCAGCATGGTAAAATTAAACATACCAGTTAATAACGCATAAAATATATGGCAGATGAAACAAACGACACAATGAAGGAAGCTAACGAAGACATGGTTGAGGCAACTCGAGACCAAGCCGAAGCTGAACACAACCATGCCGAAGGAGTCGAAGAAAAAGCCGATGAAATAGAAGAAGAAAATAACGGCTAAATGAATAAAAGAATTCCCCGATCATTCAAGATCGGGGAATTTTTAGTTACGATTACAAACGCTTAAATTAGGCAAAAAATACACTGCTGACAATCATCGTCGCGAGCAGTATGTGAGCGCCTTTTACCAATCGCTTGTGAACCTTTGGATACGCTCGCCCGTTGACTACAAGCATTGCTGCAATAGCCAAGGTGAACAATATTCCAGACGATACGTGGATGTAGTAAGCAGGCCCGCGCTCGCGGCTGACTGGATCAATGCTTGCCAGCATGCTCGCAACATACGATGTTACGAAAGTGACAACAATTGTCAGGATGGCCATCATGTAGTGAGGCTTGTAGAATTCTTTGCTGATGCGCACTCTCTTGCCTAAGTATCCGCACATGACGTAGCACGCTACGAGTATTGCGAAGAGCGAGTATATCGCAAACAAGATTTCATTATGGGTAAATGTCTTCATGGCGTTTTTTTAAGTTGTTTAATTGCTTTTGTGTTTACTGAAATCTACCACACATTTCTTACTGTGTCCACAGTTTCCAGACAATATAAAAAGCCTTACGTTTAAATGAATGCAAGGCTTTTTATCTATGCTCTTTATTATGAATTAGAAGTTTCTTCAGTGTCGTTTTCATTCTTTTCTGTGCGGTTTGCGTTGTCTGTACGACTCTGGTCATTGCGATTGTTTTGGTTTCCTCCGGCAGTATTGTTGCCGCGATTGTTTTGGTTTGTGGTCATATAGATAGTACTTATTACGTATAATCTCATCGACCTATATTAAGCATACCAGCTGTTTTTGCATTTCTTCAAATTCAGTCAAGTAGCTTGACGGACTGTCAATAAGCTCCTGCTATCGACCATACGCATACTGCCCTGTTTCGAATCGCTTCTTCATTTTCTCCAAAAAAAGTTTGACACTTTGTCACTCGCTGGCGGTTCATACGTCATCTATACTGTACAGGTCGTCTGTATTTATTATTTTAGTATCAATATTATAGAAATATGACACATAAAAAACTGTTTATCGGCATTCTTGCCCTCGCACTTGCTGTCGGCGGAGTCTCCATCGCCCGCGCTGACAACGATCGCGAAAAAGAGAACCGCGGCAATGACTCTCACCAAAACGAACGCGAAGCTCGCCTTGTCGGATCATCGCTCGAAGTTCACATTACTGACAGCGGCAAAGTCCTCGTTCGCGGCGCAAAAGTCGCAAGCGTTTCTGGCAGCACAATCACAGCAACAACAACATGGGGTTCAGTTGCTATGAATTGGACAGTAACAACAGACAGCAATACGAAGCTTCTCCGCAGATATGGAGGTAGCTCAGCAATGACTGAAATCGCAGTCGGCGACTTTATTAGCTTCCAAGGAAATCTCGTCACAGGCACAGCAAGCCCAATGACTGTTCTCGCTAAAACTATCAAAGATTGGTCAGTTCAGAAAAAGAACGCAACATTCGAAGGAACAGTTTCTAGCATTTCCGGCACAACATTTGTTCTCGCAACAAAGAAAGACGGCAATATCACAGTCTCCACTGTAGCTGGAACTCAGTACATGAAAAATGGCTCAACTGGCGCATTTGCTGACATTGCGGTAAACGGCAAAGTCGCAGTAACTGGACTCTACAACAATCTTACTCACACACTCGAAGCATCAAAGGTGTCAGTCAAGACAACTGTTGTCCAACCTCAGGCAATGACAAAAGAAGGTAAGCTTGTTTCAATTGCAGGAACAACAGCTCCGACATCTTTCGTTATCAAGTCTGGCGACACGAACTACACAGTTCGCGTTAGCGCTTCGACTTCTATCCTCAAGAACAATTGGCTCACAGCCTCACTCGCAAACTTCGTTGTCGACAACACAGTTCGCGTCTATGGCGTAGTCAATGCAGACAATACGATCGACGCTACAGTCGTTCGCAATACGAATCTCTAATCCTATCTGGAGTAATAAAAAATCCCCGCAAGGGGATTTTTATTTGTAGCAATTCTTAAAACTACTAGTCGAAGAAAGTTCTATTTCCTAGCAATATCTCCCAAGCTTCGTCGACAAGATCCTTGAATCTTGCTTCGTCGTGCTCGCCGAGATTCCGCATTGCTTCAGCAATATCATTCAAGCGCTTCATTTCTGCGGGATGAGCATTGTATTCGGCTAAAAGCTGTTCATTGTACGAACTTTCCTTAAGGCTATCTAAATACTCTTCTGTAGATTTAGGCGGATACTTTTTCAGTAGCTCGAGCACGTCGGCGAATGATTCACCATTCTTGAGCATGCCGGCAGCACCTACAAATTCATTGCCATAATCTGCAAAAACCTCGATCTTTTTATTTTTATTTGGATCACCTTCCATAGTATTTTTTATTTAGAATTATAAATCAAAACGATCTGCTGATTATCCAAGAGAACAGTATTTTCGAATGTATCGACTTCTTTGCCGTCAACTGTCATCTTGAATGATCCTGTGCCAGAAACTGTCTTGTCCATAAACTGCGTCTTTGAGAAAGGCTGCTTCCAGACCAAGAAGAAATCGCCAAGCGTAAAGTCTCGCTTCACTGGAGATTCGACATGGAGAATGCCGTCTGTTTCGTGCGTGTGGAGCGGATTCATGCAAGCATCGGTGACGCCGATATTTGCCGGAAGCGCTTCTTCTTTGCCATCAACCATAATTGTCACATGCGGATGAATGTGGAATGTTGTTGCCATATCCGTCGTACATGTCAGAGCAATTTCGCTCGTCGGAGCTGTTTCAAGGAATGACCTTTTGGAAGCTTCTTGGCGAAACATAAACCAAAGAACACCGCCGAAAACGACGATAATAACAAGCCCAAACCAAAAGCCAAAACCTAAATTGAATCTTTTCATAACGGAAACAGTATACTACAAATCCAAACTCGGTAGTATAATGCTTTCGTGAAGCACATTACGGCCACGCTCAAAGAAACGTTTTCGCACTGGAGCGCCCAACATCCGTCTCGGATGGGCGCCTCCCTTTCTTACTACGCAATTTTCTCGATGGCCCCGCTTTTCATTCTCCTCATTTCGCTCGTCGGGATTTTCGTCAGCTCAGATATTGTCGAAAGCAAATTGCTCTACCAGATCTCAAGAATGGTCGGCAGCGATGTTACAGGCTACGTGAGCGACATCATCGCCAAAAATGCAGATAGCCACAGCACAAGCATTG
>DAORIR010000046.1:0-4723 GCA_035438605.1 Minisyncoccota bacterium | reverse complement strand
GGATGAACTGTGATGCACCGGCGAGAAGTGCGAATGCGATGTTCGGCACTGAGAGATCGACGAGGCCGAGGAACATCGTGTTGAACACCTCCGGTGTCGGCACGAACGAATAAATCTGGTGCGCCGCGACGTCGAAGCCGCCCAGGAAGACGCGATAGAGCGCGAGGATGATCGGGAGCTGGATCAGGATCGGCAAGCAGCCGGAAAAGGGATTAATGTTGTACTGCTTGTAGAGCTCGAACGATTTCGCCGCTTGTTCTTTCTTGTCGGGATAATTGCGCTTGATCTCATTGATCTTCGGCTCAAGTTCTTTGAGTCTGATTTGACTGATGATTGATTTCTTGTGGAGCGGGGAAAGGGCGAACTTGACGATGAGGGTAAGGACGATAATCGCAATACCGACGTCATGCCAAGGAACGACGTCGACGAGGAAGACGAGGAGGTTGAAGAGCGGTTCGATGAAAATAGTCTTGAACATTGAATGATTCTAGCAGTAATGGCGGGGAATATCAAAAGCGGCATTTCCAGCAGCGAAAAAGCCCGGGTTGACCGGGCTCCTTGCGTCTCGTCAAGTTTTTCAGCTTTTGGGTTTCTCCCATCCGTACCAATCGAACGAACGGTATTTCTCCGAACGTCCTTCAGCAAGCTCAACCGCATCTTGCCAGAACTTGCTCTCGGCCTCACCATCCCTTTCAGGGACAACAGAGTCTGAGGTAACCATCGGCAGGGACAATGCGCTTCTGTGGAGATTTGAAATCCATTCGTAACGCTTGCCGTGATGATGACCCGCAGTGCAGATGACACAGCGAACGCCTTGCTGCTTGCACAACATGGCAATACCTATGCCGATCGGCTGCTCTTCGGGAAACTGACTATTAAGCGGCAGATAGAGATCGGTCACTACGAACCGGAACTGCGGCGCCTGCGGCTCATCATGGAACCCTCCTTTGTCAGCAAGCAATTGCATTGCCTGTTCGCCGTTCGTAACATAGTTCACTACGTATTCCGTATTCATGAAGAATGCCTTAGCATCTTCAAGGTGCTTCGGATTGTCTTCAATGACAAGGACTCGCATGGTCATGGTTGTAGGTTTTGAGCCAGGTTTTAAGCCTAGACGGTTTTGTTCAAGGTTCAATTCTCTCTTATATAATAGCACTAATAGAGATAAAAGTCAAGGCTTTGGCACCTCATCCACTCCAGACCCGCCCCACGGATGACATTTGCCGACCCGTTTCACCGAAAGACGAAAACCTCTTATAAATCCATGTTTTTCAAAAGCCTCTCGAGCGTATTCGGAACACGACGGGTAAAACCGGCATTCGACTCCCAAAAGCTGGAAAATGTGAGAAAGAGAGCGCTGATACAGCCAAATAAGCCCTAAAAATAAGGATTTCATCCCACAAGAGATTTTAAGCTCGTAATTTTGTGGTTTTTCATGAGTAATCAAAAATCTCTTACGGGACAAGCACCTTTGCCGCTAATTTCTCGATATCTGCTTTCACATCAGCAAACGACGCCTTTTCGACACCTTTCTTGGCGAAAAGTATTATAAAATAATAGTTATTCAGGGATTCCTGGACTTTTTTGAGGATTGAATAACATCTCCGACGGATCTTGTTACGCGAAACGGCGGTTTTGGCGACTTTCTTGGCTACAACAACCGAAAAAGCGCTTGTATTTAAAGGGTTTTTTAGAAATCGAAGCGAAAAAAGGCTGCCATGCACGATGGCGCCTTTTTTCATGATCTGCTCGAAGGTTTCCCGACTAATCCTTTGATTTTTCGGGATCATGCTATTACTTGGCCGACTTTACACGAGGCTTGGAGACGCTCAATTTCTTGCGTCCCTTGCGACGGCGAGCCAGGAGGACATTCTTGCCGCCCGGAGTCTTGGCGCGGGATCGGAAGCCGTGAGTCTTGGCACGCTTTTTCTTTTTCGGATTGTATGTTCGCGACATGTGGGGGAGTATACACTGGACATAAAAATAAATCAATGCGCTGTTGCGGAAAATTTGTGAGAAAAAATACCTATCGTGTATAATCTTTCCACATCGGTTTTCCCCAGAACGAAAATACCCCGCCCGTACCGAATGTCGGTACGTTCGGGCGGGTTTTCCACAGCAATCCACACGTTGTCCACACTTTCACAAAGTATTCCCCGAAATCCCCCGCGCTTATAATACCCACATATAAATTTAAATTTGCATCATGGTTGATAACAAACAAATTTGGGACAGCTGCCTCGACGAGATAGAGTCGACACTTTCGCGCCCAAACTTTGTCACCTGGTTCAAAAATACCAGCTTCTCTAAGCAGGAAAACGGCACGGCATACATCAGTGTCCCGAACGAATTCGTCCGCGACTGGCTCTCGTCAAAGTATCGCACCACGATCCTCGGCCTCCTCATGAACTACTGCGAAGGTGTACGCAGCGTCGAGTTCCTGATCTCCAAGCTTTCGTCAAAAAAGCCTGAAGAATCAAGGGAAAATGGCGGTTTTGTCGAAAATGTCCTGCCGCTCAAGAATCTCTACATCGACAAGAACGACAACTTGAATCCGCGCTACACATTCGACTCGTTTGTCGTCGGCTCGTTCAATGAGCTCGCCTACGCCGCCTCACAAGCCATCATCAAGAACCCTGGACATAGCTACAACCCACTCTTCATCTATGGACCGACCGGACTTGGGAAAACGCACCTCATCCAGGCGATAGGGAACGCGATCAAGGAAAAATATCCGCAAAAGACGATCCACTACATCCCGCTCGAGAAATTTGCGATTGATTACGTCAACTCGCTCCGCAACAACAAACCGAATGAATTTAAGCAGAAGTACCGTAAGTACGACGTCCTCATCATGGACGACGTACAGTTCATCTCGAATAAAGAAAAAACTCAAGAAGAACTTTTTCACCTCTTCAACACGCTCTACGACACCAACCGTCAGATCATCTTCTCGAGCGATAAACATCCGAACTTCATCCCGGGCCTTGAGGAGCGCCTCCGAAGCCGTTTCGGCTCCGGGATGATTATTGACGTCACCGAGCCGGATATTGAATCTCGTATGGCTATTATCCGGGCAAAACTTGATGAAAATAGTCTCGTGCTCACGCCCGACGTTATTGAATACATAGCAACATCAATCACGGGAAGCATCCGAGAGCTCGAAGGGAGCCTAAACACGATTATTTGCCAAATACAGCTCAAGAAGCGTGATTTGTCAATAAATGAGGTCAAAAAACTTATAAAAAACAACATAAAACCGTCAAAGAATATTTCCATTCAAAATATTGTCAAAACAATCAGTGATTTCTATGAGATCAATGAAGAGAGTGTCTATGAGAAAACCCGCCGAAAAGAGATTGTTCGGGCTCGCCAACTTATTATGTATATCCTGCGTGAGGACTTTAATATCTCGTACCCTTTGATTGGCCAGAAATTGGGTGGAAAAGACCATACGACCGTTATTCATTCATGTTTAAAGGTGAAAAACGACCTGAAAGACGACCAGAAGTTAGTTCGAGATGTCGAACAGATCCGGGCGATGTTTAAATAGTGGGGAAAAGACGGGGAGAAAACAGGGGATAAGCGAGTGGATAGCGAATAGTGCATAGTGGATAGGTTTTAGAAATTTACAGGTACTACTGAAAACTCGAGTTTACCCAGGAATTCTACAAGACTTACCCACACTCTGGTTTTCACGAAAACGTATTGTAAACACAAACAATTCTGACGTTATTCACATCATCCACAGGGTTTAATAATAGTAATAGATTAAAAAGAGGTATAAAGGGAATACGATGAAACTAGAAATCTCGATCGAAAAATTGAAAGACGCTGTTGGAAAAGCCGAGAAGGTTACGAGTAAGGGCGCGACGCTTGAAAGCCTGAAAGCGATCTTTCTCTTGGCGAGCGGTAATAGCTTGAAACTGCGTTCGACGAATCTTTCACTTGGCCTTGAGATCGAGATCGCGGCCAAGATCGAAACCGAAGGTGAAGTCTTGGTTTCTGGAGAAGTGTTTAATAATACGCTTCAAAATCTCTCAGTCCGCGAAAAGACGTTGTCGCTCGAGCTTCAGAATGAGAATCTAGTCATCAGTAGCGCCAAGTCAAAAGTGGTAATCAAGAGCTTGGCGGCGGCTGAAGGTTTCCCAGAACTCCCGGAAGTCGAAGGTGAGAGTTTTGAGATCGAGACGGGGAAATTCCTGGAAGGTATCCGTTCTGTGTTCTACAGCGCTGCAATCACTGATATAAAACCGGAGATCGGGAGCGTCTTTCTGTATAGCGAGGACGATAAAGTGGTGTTCGTGGCAACTGATTCATTCCGTCTGGCGGAAAAGAAGGTCAAGGTCAAGAATTTGCGCGATATTGAAAGTATTATTATCCCGTACAAGAATATTTTAGAGATCAATAAGCTCCTAGGAGACGCGAAAGGCGACCTCAAGGTATCCTACAACAAGAATCAGATTTCCTTCATCCTGCCGGGCTTCTACCTCACCTCACGCTTGATCAATGGGTCGTTCCCGGACTATCGCCAGATCGTTCCCAAGAGTCATAAAACGCGGGCGATCATTTTGAAGAAGGATTTGATTGAGGCACTGCGACTTTCAAATATCTTTTCTGACAAGTTTAACCAGATAAAACTGCGCGTTGATCCGAAGGGAAAATTGTTTGAAATAGAAGCGGTAAATAAAGATGTGGGAGAAAATAAAAGCGCAATCGACGC